>JBAVPF010000257.1:0-3123 GCA_049692815.1 Acidimicrobiia bacterium | reverse complement strand
CGCCCGCACCACGCGACGCTTGTTGGCCAGATCCACCCTGGTGCCCGACTCCTCGTCTACGGCGCGAAGCTCGTCCACCAGACCATCCAAAGGAGTGGCCTCCAACTCGGCCCGCAGCTCAGGATCGGTGGGAGCGAAGCTCATCGGGTCGACCACCGCCCGAAAGTGGAGCCCCGAGCCCCCGGCCACGATGAGGGGGCGATCGGCTTCCACCATCACCCGGCGCGCCAGCCGTCTGAACTCGGCGACCGAGAACTCGTCCTCCGGCTCGACGACGTCGATCATGTGGTGGGTGACCCCCCGCCGCTCGATGATCGTGGGTTTGGCGGTGCCGATGTCCATGCCCCGATACACCTGCATCGAGTCGACCGAGATGACCTCGGCGCCCAGGCGCAGCGCTACTTCGATGGCGAGGCTCGTCTTCCCTGAGGCCGTTGGCCCGACGATGGCCAGGAGTCTGCTCAGGTCAGTGACCCCACGAGGTGGTGCATCGCCGCCGACTCGATCCGGACGTCGAGGAAGGTCCCGGAGCGGTGGTCACCGTCGACATGCACCAGCTTGCCGGTGCGTGTCCGTGTGGTTGCGACCTCCGGGTGCTTCTTTGACGGGCCCTCCGACAGCACTTCGACGACTTTCCCCACCATCTCGAGGTTGCGCTCGGCCGAGATCCGGTTCTGCGCCTCGACGAGCCGCCCGAACCTCTCCTGGATCACCTCGTGGGGAACGAAGTCGTCGGTCATGTTGGCCGCAGCCGTCCCCGGCCGTGGCGAGAAGATGAACATGAAAGCCTGGTCGAAGCGGGCTTCCTCCATCACTTCCATGGTCATCTCGAAGTCTTCGTCTGTCTCGCCGGGAAAGCCGACGATGACGTCGGTCGACACCGCAAGACCCGGAATGGCTTCCCGTGCCATGACAAGGCGTTCCATGTACTTCCGCCGGTTGTAACCGCGGTGCATGGCGGCGAGGAGCCGATCCGATCCGGACTGGAGGGGGAAGTGGAGCTGTTCGCAGACCGCATCGGTCTCCGCCATGGCCAGCGCCACGTCCTCACGGAAGTCGTTGGGGTGGGGGCTCGTGAACCGGATACGCCGGATCCCCTCCACCGAGCCGACCCGCCTCAGCAGATCGGCGAAGATGGGACGGCGCCGCCCATTGATGGCTAGATCACGCCCATAGGTATCCACGTTCTGGCCGAGCAGGGTCACTTCCACCACACCGTCGGCGACGAGCCGCTCGACCTCGCGGACGATGTCGCCGGGACGGCGGGAGACTTCGACGCCCCGCACCGACGGAACGATGCAGAACGTGCAGGTGTTGTTACAGCCGACCTGGATGGTCACCCACGCAGAATGCTCCAACTCGCGTCTTGACGGCAGAGACGAGGGCATTGCCTGGAGCTCGTCGACCACCTCGGTGATCGGGCCCCACTGCTCGGCGTGATCCATGAGATCGAGCACCCGGTCGAGATTGTGAGTGCCCATGACGACGTCGACCCACGGCGCCTTCTCCCTGACAAGCTCCCGATCCTTCTGGGCGGCGCAACCGCCCACCACCAGCAGCATGCCCGGGTTGGAATCCTTGATCGCCTTCAGCTGGCCCAGGTTCCCGTACATCCGGTTGTCGGCGTTCTCCCTGATCGTGCAGGTGTTGACGTACACGACGTCGGCCGAGTCGTAGCCGCTGGCACCCACCATGCCGTCCAGCTCGAAGAGACCGGCGATCCGCTCCGAGTCGTGCTCGTTCATCTGGCACCCGAAGGTCCGGATGAAATACGACTTCCCGACACGGGTGGCGGGCCGCGTCGACCGCTCGCGGGTCGTGGGCGTGGGGATGAGAACGGTCTGGGACATGGTGTGCGGTGTGTCAGCGCGCGTAGTCGGTGGCTCGAAACTCCCGAATCACGGTCACCTGAATCTGACCTGGATACTGGAGATCCTCCTCCAGCTTACGGGCGATCTGACGGGAGAGATCCCTCGCCTGGAGGTCGCTGATGTCACCCGGGTCGACCACGACGCGAACCTCGCGCCCGGCCTGGAGGGCGAAGACCTGCTCGACACCGTGGAACTCGAGGGCGATGCTCTCCAACCGCTCCAGCCGCTTCACGTATCCCTCGAGCGTCTCACGTCGTGCGCCGGGGCGCGCCGCCGAGACGGCGTCGGCTGCCTGGACCAGGACTGCGAGCACCGTTCGCGGCTCTACCTCGTTGTGGTGCGCCTCGATGCCGTGGACCACGGCCGCGTCCTCTTCGAACCGTCGTGCGATCTCGGCGCCGATGAGAGCATGGGAGCCTTCCACCTCGTGAGAGACCGCCTTGCCGATGTCGTGGAGCAGGGCCGCCCTCTTGACCGGCCCCGGGTCGACACCGATCTCGGAAGCGAGCATGGAGGCGATGTTCGCCGTTTCCACCAGGTGGTTGAGAACGTTCTGACCGTATGAAGTGCGATACTTGAGACGACCCATCAGCGTGATCAGCTCCGGGTGCATCCTCGAAATCCCTACCTCGACGAGCGCCCACTCGCCTGCGTCACGGATCGACTGCTCGACCTGGTCCTTGGCCTTCTCGTAGGCCTCTTCGATCGAGGCCGGGTGGATGCGGCCGTCTGCCACCAGCCGTTCCAGGGTGAGACGGGCCACCTCGCGGCGCACCGGGTCGAACGAGCTGACCGAAACGGCTTCGGGGGTGTCGTCGACGATGAGACTGGTTCCGGTCACCGATTCCAGATGACGGATGTTGCGGCCCTCCCGGCCGATGATGCGGCCCTTCATCTCATCGGATGGAAGCTCTATCACCGCCACGGTCGTCTCGGTCACGACCTCGGCTGCAAGCCTCTGGATGGCAGTGGCGAGGATCCGCCGCGCCCTGCGGTCGGCCTCCTCACGCGCCTTCATCTCCATGTCACGGACCAGGATCATCGCCTCACGACGAGCCTCGTCCTCGACCTGGTCGAGGAGCTCCGTCTTGGCTGCGGAGACGTCGAGCCCGGCCAGCTGCTCCAGTTGGTTGCGCGCCTCCTCTTTGAGGAGACTCAACTCGCCACGCAGGTTGGTGACCTCGTCTTCGCGATCGATGAGCAGCTGCTCTCTCTGCGCGAGATTCGAAGCGCGCTGCTCCAGCGTCTCCTC
>JBAVPF010000256.1:0-2017 GCA_049692815.1 Acidimicrobiia bacterium | reverse complement strand
CCTCAAGGCCTATGAGGAGACGAGGGATCGAGCGCGGGAGACGCCGCCGCCCCCACCACCGTCACCTCCGACGCCTGTGGGCAAGCCGGCACCGTCGCCGGAGCCCGCCCTGGCCGGAGCCGCCAAGGAGAAGGCTGGTCTCATGGGCGCCGTGCGCGCCGCCTTCCGTGGCGGGGCCAAAGATCACGCTCATCGGTTCATAGAGGCACCCGGTGGAATCGGGATTACTCGATACGTGTGCGAAGAGTGCGGATACGTGTCGATCTCCGTGGGTAGCTGAGCCGGCCAACTCCCACGAACAATCGACGTGGCGCGGCCTTCAGGGTTGCTGCCGGTACCCTCCGCGGCGTGCCCGACCTCAGACCCGTGATCCTGTCCGGGGGTGCGGGGACCCGGCTATGGCCGCTCTCCACCGCCGACGTCCCCAAGCAGTTCACACCCCTGTTCGGGACGGACAGCCTGTTCACGCTGACCTTGCGCCGGGCTGTGGCTCTTCCCGGGCGAGGGGAGATAGTCATCGTGACCGGTGCGCGATTCCTCCCCCTGGTGGAACGTGAGCTCGAGGCCCTCTCGGTCGACGCACGGCTGATCGTCGAGCCCGAAGGTCGCAACACCGCTCCTGCTGCCATAGCCGCGGCGACAGCATCGGAGCCGGACGACCTGATCCTCCTCCTGCCCGCGGATCACCTCATTTCCGATGAAGGGGGGTTCCGGGACGCGATCGCGGTCGGCGCCAGAGTCGCCGCCCAGGGGCACATCGTCACTTTCGGGATAACTCCCGGCCGGGCCGAGACCGGCTACGGCTACATCGAGAAAGGCGAGCTCGACGGGGAGACCCATGTCGTGCGTCGCTTCAAAGAGAAGCCGGGCCCTGCGGAGGCGGCCGAACTGGCGAGCGATGGACGTCATGTGTGGAACTCGGGGATGTTCCTGGCCGCAGCGGGGACGATCCTGGAGGAAGCGGAGGCGCTGTGCCCCGACATCCTCGACGCGGTGTCCGGCTCATTGCCCGCGAGCAGCGACGGGGTGGTGCGACTTGGTGAAGCGTTCAAGTCGGCGCCGTCGGTTTCCTTCGACCACGCCATCATGGAGAAGACGGGCGTCGGACGCGTACTGGAGGTCAGGTTCGGTTGGAGCGATGTCGGCTCGTATGACGCTCTCCTGGCGGCAAGCGACAAGGACGAGGCGGGAAACCACACCGCGGGTGATGTCACGCTGTCCGATGTGACCGGCTCGTATGTCAAGGCGACGTCGCGGCGAGTGGTGGTCGCCGGGCTGGACGACGTGGTCGTCGTGGAGACACCCGAGGCCGTGCTCGTCCTCCCGTTGGATCGGGCGCAGGAGGTGAGGGACCTGCAGGGCCGGGTCACCGGCGATTGAGACGCCTCTTGGCGACGACCGTGGCTCTCATCGCACTGGCAGGCTGCTCACTGGGCCGGCCGGCCGCGGATGCCACCGGGGAGGAGATCTTCAACCAGCTATGCGCCCGCTGCCACGGCGAGAACCTCGAGGGCGTGATCGGCCCATCCCTTGGCCCGGGATCTTCGGTTGCAGACGAGACCGACGAGTACATCGAGTTCACGATCATGCACGGCCGGGGAAGGATGCCGTCCTTCTCCTCCAGTCTGGATCAAGACCAGATCGACCGGGTCGTCGCCTACATCCGTCAGGTGCAGCAAGGATGAGAGAGACCCTCGAGGCCCTCGAGCTGCACCCGGTACGCATCCCGATGCGCCAGCGTTTCCGGCGCGTCGACCATCGCGAGGCGGTGCTCCTCAACGGGCCGAGGGGCTGGGGCGAGTTCTCGCCCTTCCCCGACTACCCACCCGAGGTGACCACACGCTGGCTGGCCGCCGCGTTGGAGCTCGCCTACGGCGACCTCCCCGAGCCGGGCAGGCACGAGATCCCGGTGAACGTGACGATCCCGGCCACCGACCCGGAGACTGCCGTCGCCTTGGTGCTCGAGTCCGGTGCGTCGACGGCCAAGGTCAAGATCGCCGACCCAGGTGACACCGAG
>JBAVPF010000255.1:0-3234 GCA_049692815.1 Acidimicrobiia bacterium | reverse complement strand
CCATGAAGGGGAGCGCTCCCTTGTGGATGTCGGCGGTCTTGACCTCCGGGGGCGCCACGCTCTGCAAGTAGAACAGGGAGAATCCCACAGGCGGCGAAATGAATGCCATGTTCAGGTTCACCGCCATGAGAACCGTGAACCAAAGCTTCTCGGTCTGGCTGAAGCCGAGAGCCTCCATCGCCGGTATGAAGATGGGAACCACGATGAAGGTGATCTCGAGAAACTCGAGGTTTATGCCGAGGAGGAACACGGCGATCATCGCCACTACAACGAACCCCGTCTTGCCTCCGCCGATACTCGCCAGGAAATCCGCCGTCGCGTCGGCACCCCCGAGTTGAAGGAACATCAGCGAGAAGAACGACGAGCAGAACAGCAGTGTCATGACCAGGATGCTGATGTTGGCGGTCGACCGGGCCGCATCCCGCAAGGCCCTGCTGGTGAGACGCCAACGGGGCGTGATGTGATTTGCCCCCGCCTTGACCAGCAGCTTGTCGAACCAATACGCCAGGACGGCGAGGAGCAGGGCACCGAACACACCGACCGCTCCCGACTCCGAAGGCGTGGCGATGCCCTGGAATATCGAGTAGAGAACCCCGATGATCAGCAGAATGATCGGGACGACCGAGAAGAGCACCTCCAGGGCCAGCACCTTGCCGCCCAGGACTCGCTCCTCGGGAGGCATGGCGGGGCCGACATTCGGTTTGACGAACGAGATGCCCAACGCATACGCGGCGTAGAGACCAGCGCATATGAGACCGGGTAGAAGAGCGCTGGCGAAGAGACCGAGGATCCCGACGCCCATCTGCTGGGCGAGGAGGATCAGGACCAGACTGGGTGGCAGCAGCTGGGCAAGGGTGCCCGAGGCCACTATCACTCCGCTCGCCAGCTTGTGGTCGTATCCAAGCCGGATCATGGCGGGCAGGGAGAGCAGCCCCATCACGATGACGGTTGCGGCGACCACACCGGTGGCGGCGGCGAGAAGTGTCCCCACGAGAACCACAGCAGCGGCCACTCCTCCCCTGATGGGCCCGAGGACCATCCCGATGGCATTGAGAAGGCGTTCGGCCATCCCGGATCGCTCCAGGATCGCCCCCATCAGCACGAAGAAAGGCACCGCCAGCAGGGTTGAGTCCGAGATGGCGCCGAACCATCGATTCGGGAGGACACCCAGGGATGCCGGGTCGAACGTCCCGGTCAGGTCGCCGACGAAGGAGAAGAGGAGTGCGGTGGCGGCGAAGGAGAAGGCGACGTTGAAGCCGATGAGGATCATCCCCAGGAAGATGACGAACATCAATAGGGCGAGGACGACTCCCAGATCCATCTACTCGACCCGTAGTGGACCTTGTTGCTCTCTGATGCCCGCTAGATCCTCGCGGTTCCTAAGGACCAGGATCTGCTTGAAGATCTCGGCGATCACCTGAGTTGCCATCAGTATGAAGCCGACCAACATCAGCAGTTTGATGGGCCCACGTGGCAGCCCTCCTGCGTCCGTCGACTGCTCCCAGATCTCCCACACCTTCCACGTCTTCCAGGACCCATCGAAGGATCTGCCCATGCTGGTCATGGAGTACGGCCAGAGGATCATGATCGACATGATCAAGAAGGGGAGGAAGAGACAGGTGTGGAGGATGAGGTCTATCCAGGCCTTGGTCTTGTTGGAGAAGTTGGCCCACCAGAAGTCGATACGTGGGTTGACCCCTTCGAGAACTCCGTAGTTGAGACCGAGCAGAACCAATGCGCCGAAGATCATCCACTGGAGGTCGAAGAGCTCACCGATGATGATGTCGCGCTGGATGAATCTCGCCACGTAGCGAGTCACCACGGCAAAGAAGCCGAGGATGAACACCACCCAGACGAACACCCGTGAAATGGCTCCGGTGAACCTGGTCACGGTCTCGATGCCGATGCGCAGACGGTAGAGCAGCCCCAGGATCCCACCGGGGATGTCGAGGGGCGCCTCGACACCCGCCTTGGCGGGCCCGCCGAGCAACTCTTCGGCGACTGTGGTGATATCCGGTTGAGAATCCGCCTGGCTCAAATGCCCTCTTTCGGCCGCCTTGCTCTCTGGGTAAGTTGCCGGGCACCCTAGAGGAAACGGTCTTGCCAAGCCTGCTGAACGGGAGACATAGGCGCACAAGGAGCACAGATCGTCTCACGCCGGCCATCCTCGCACTGGCAACGGCTCTGTTTGTCGGATGCAGCTCTGCCGCAGTTGGCGGCGGCAGCCAGACCACCGTCACGCTCATCGATCCCGAGGCTCGTGCCGTGCGCATCGACACCACAGGATGCGAGTTCACATCGGATCACTTCGGCTCCGGTGTGACCATCGGTGGGAACCAGGTAGTCACCGTTGCCCACCTCATCGCTCGCGCCGAGACCGTCACAGTGTCGGTTGCGGGAGGAGACCCCAAGGTGGCGGAAGTCGTCGCCCTGGACGTGCAGAAGGACCTAGCCATGCTCCGGATCGCCGGGGTGGAAGTCCCTGAGGTGCATGTAACGACGGCCGATGCCGGGACGAGTGGCCACATCGTGGGCGCAGCTGCGTCGGGGACCGTGACATTCGAGGTGAAGAGGAGGGTCGATCTGAGGATCGAAGACGTCCTCGGCACCGAGAGACACAGCCGCCTCGGCTACGAGGTATCAGCGGTCACAACCGACGGGGACTCTGGTGCAGGGGCCTACGACGACGACGGCGGGCTGGTTGGCATCGTGTTCGCCACCGGGAGGGACGGTTCCACCAGCTGGCTGACGGCCAGTGACGAGATCGAAGCGTTCCGCTCTTCGCTGGAGCCGAATACGAGCTACGCCGCGTGTCAGTGAGCCTCTGACCCTCCCTCGCAGCCACCCTGGCCTCCCCTGAAAGAGGGTCGAGTGCGACAGTGCAGGACACCCGGAGCCCCTGGGCCTGGCTGTCCTGCACTATCAACTGCTGCGGCGACCTTCACGTTGTCGGAGCCGGAATCCGGCCCCGGACGCTCGAAGACGCCTTCTGAATCGGGTGTCTGTTCGGGTCAGCCCGTCACTTCGATGGTCGTGACCATCCCCTGCTGGAAGTGACTCTCGATACTGCCGTCGTCCTCTTCCTCGCTGATGTTGCAGAAGAGGGTGTAGGTCCCTTCGCCCAGATCGAAAGTGGCACTTTCCGTCGTACCGGCCTCGAATTCCTCGACCTCGCCGATGAAAGAGCCCTCGGGAAGATCGTCTTCGATCACTTTCCCGTTCTCGTCGACGGGG
>JBAVPF010000254.1:0-3890 GCA_049692815.1 Acidimicrobiia bacterium | reverse complement strand
CTGGGGGATACCGATGGCGACCGATATTGCCTTCGCGGTTGGCATCGTGGCCCTCCTCGGCTCCCGTGTCCCGCCGGGCGCAAAGCTCTTCCTGCTCGCTGTGGCCATAGCCGACGACATCGGCGCTATCGCCGTCATCGCCATCTTCTACACGTCAGATCTGAACGCGGGCTACCTGGCGGCGGCTTTCGTCGGCTTGATCATCGTCTGGCTGGCGAGCAAGGTGAATGTGAGGGCCATGTGGTTCTACGTCCCCGCAGCCATCGCGATCTGGTACTTCACCCTCGAGTCGGGAGTCCACGCCACGATCGCGGGGGTAGCGCTCGGGTTCATCACACCGGCCCGGCCCTATTACAAGCCGAAGGAGTTCGACGAGCGGTCACGGGCCATCCTCGACCAGTACCCCGTCGAGGAGGCAGCGGACGGGGGGTCACAGGAGCATGCCGATCACGAGGCGCTGCTCCTGTCCGAGATCGCTGCCGAGGCCGTCGCCCCTCTCAACCGGCTGGAGCACAAGCTCGTCATCTGGAGCTCCATGGTGATCGTTCCCATCTTCGCCCTGGCCAACGCCGGGGTCGACCTCCGGGGGGTCGGCTTCGGCGAGGCTCTCCGGTCACCGGTAGCCCTCGGTGTGGCGCTGGGCCTGGTAGTCGGAAAGATAGTGGGCATCTCGCTGGCCTCCTACGCCGCGGTGCGCTTTGGCCTGGGCAAGCTGCCGCCACGCACCACTTGGTCCCACGTCGTAGGGCTGGCGGCCGTAGCAGGAATCGGGTTCACGGTCGCCCTGTTCGTCACCGGCCTTGCCTTCGACGACCCCCACGCGACCGACCTGGCGAAGGTCGGGATCTTCGCCGGCTCCCTCGTCGCCGGTGTCATCGGGACCGCTCTGTTGAGACGGGTGCGCCCGAAGAGCGAGTTGTGACCGAGATCCCACGACAGATCGATTGCGTCGAGTGCGGTGGGGTGGCGCATCTCATCAGCTTTCTCCCTGAGGACGAGGACCTGCCACCCGAGTACCCGGTGGCCTATCGATGCGCAGATTGCCTGGAGCGGTTCGACCTGGTGTGGGAGCCGGATCTCGAGGAGTCCTGAGATCAGCCAGCCCAGCGATGGACTCGAATCGCGTCGGCGTCGAATCCCATCCGCCCGCAGAACTCACGAAATCTCTCCTCGGGGACACCGTGCCACTCGAGGGCGGCCAGATCCTCGTCGATCGGCACGTCCAGCCTCAAGGTGGTGAGCTCCCTGTAGAGGTAGACGTCTTCCTGATTCCCGGCCAAGGTCTCTGCGAGTTTCCCGGCCCCGCGCACGGCCAGGCCCCACTCATCCGGGTCGGCAGGTATGAGTTCCAGCCGGGGAAACCTGAAGAGGACGGCTGAGCTCGATTTGGCTCCCCAACCCGGGAGCCCGGGCACACCGTCGGCGGTGTCCCCCACCAACGCCAGGTAGTCGGGGATGGACTCCGGGTGGACCCCGAACTTCTCGACGACGGCCTCCTCGTCCATCAGCTTCTGCTCACGCCGGTTGTAAGTGACGATGCGGTCCCCGACGACCACCTGGCACAGGTCCTTGTCCGGGCTGCAGATGACGACCTGACTCACGTCGTCGACCCATCGGACCGCGGCCGCGGCCAGGGCGTCGTCCGCCTCGAACTCGATGTTTCGCCAGACCACCACCCCGATCGCCTCCAGGGCCTCCTCGGCGAGCGGGAACTGGCGAAGCAACTCCTCCTCCATGCCAGCCGAGGACTTGTACCCGGGGAACAGATCATTGCGAAACGACTCGATCACTGTGTCGAAGCTGGCCGCCAGATGTGTCACCCCCGGCTCACGGAGCAAAGCGAGGGTCGACTCGAGGATCCCCAGAGTCGCCCTCAGGTCACGACCGTCGGGTGACATCACGGTGTCCTTCCGCCCGTAGTGGGCACGGAAGAGCTCATAGGTACCATCGAGGAGGTGGAGCCTCACCGAGAAGATCCTACGTCGGACGGGACGACCGATCCCTGGAACGAGTTCCACGCCGACTTCGGCGGTCTGGGACAGCGCCTCAAGGACACCTACCGAAAGGTCGCCGCGGAGGGTGGGCCATCCGAAGACGAGATCAAGGAAGCCTTCGAGACCCTGATAGGCGCCTGGGACCAGGTCGCCGAGTCGGTGACCACGGCGTTGCAGGACCCAGAAGTGCGCGAGCGCCTCAAGTCAGCCGCCAGCTCGTTCGCCACTGCCGTGGGAAAGACCATCAGCGAGTTGGGCTCCGAATTGAAGGACCCCGAGATGTGGGCTGCCACATCTCCCGACATCGATGAGGTCGATGAGGAGGAGTAGGGCTGCGACCACGTCGGCGCCCCTGCTGAAATGACGGTCGTGTCACCACTCGTCACGGTCGATGACCTGGCCACCGATCTGTCCCGGCATGTCATCCTCGACCTGCGGTGGGACCTCACCGACCCCAGCAAGGGCCGCTCCTCATACGAGGCAGGGCACCTCCCGGGAGCGGTGTTCGTGGATCTCGACCGAGACCTTGCCGCACCACCGGGGCTGAGCGGCCGCCATCCGCTTCCCGACGTCGGCGACTTCGCATCGTGTCTCGGGCGCCTCGGGGTCGACCCCTCCAGCGACGTCGTCGTCTATGACGATGCCGGAGGGAGGATCGCGGCGCGGCTGTGGTGGATGCTGCACTCGATCGGCCACCACGGCGTGAAGGTCCTGGACGGCGGCTACCAGGCGTGGGCAGGCTCTGGACACGAGGTGCAGGTGGGTCCCGTCGAGCCGGTTCCGGCGATCTATCCGGTTCCGGCCGGATTCGAGGGCGTGGTGACACATGAGGAGCTGGACGGCCGCCTCGTCGTCGACGCCCGAACCGCCGAGCGATACCGCGGCGAGGTGGAGCCCGTGGACCCCAAGGCCGGCCACATCCCTGGGGCCGTCAACGTCCCAACCGCCATGAATCTCGGGGACAACGGGCGATTCCGATCGGGCGAGGACCTCGCCGAGCTCTATGCGGGCCTCCCATCCTCGGTCGTGGTCTCTTGTGGCAGCGGCGTGACCGCATGTCACGACGCTCTCGCCCTGGTTGTCGCCGGACATCCCATGCCCGACGTGTACGTGGGCTCCTTCTCCGAATGGTCACGCCGCGATCTGCCCGTCGTGACCGGCTCCAACCCGTGATCGGTCGCAGGGCGCTCGACGCCATCGAGCACTCCGACACCGACGAGCTCCTCCGAGCGATCGACGGGCTATGCGAGCACGCCGCTTGGGATGACCTCGTCGAGCTGAAGGGCAGATGCCGCGAAGCCGTCGGCCGGGGGAAGCAGCTGTGGGGAGTCGAGGAGCACATCCGCTACAGGCTCGCCCTCGAGGCGCCGGGCGCATGGGCGGGACCGGCGGTCACCGAGGGTGAAGCCAGGTTCTCTCTCGGCCCCCTGCCCGAAGTGGCCGCATCGACCAAGACCTGGGCGGAGTTGGAGATGTACCTCGAGGAGGGCCCTCCCAAACGCGTGACGGCGGCCGAGAGGGTCGTCAGGGGTGACGCGGGCGTCGGCCCGATCGCCGATCTCCCGGACAGGCTCCAGGAGTGGGAACCGGCCTACCCGGTGGCCACGTATCGCGCCGACAAGGTCGAAACCCCGTCGCCCGGCCTCCCCGACGTGTCAGATGCCGCCTTGCCGGACGGGTTCACCCGAGTCGACGACCCACAGTCCGAGGGAGCCCTCTTCGACCTGGTTCAACCTTGGGTGACCGAGTCGAATGGCCGCTGTGAGACGTCCTGCGTGGAGGGCTCGGGGCTCGCCGCCATCAGGGCGTTGGGCCTCAGCCGGGCCAGAGTGGCCGACCTGAGCCATGGGGAGGGCCTCCGCTGGATGGCCTGGGCCGGCGCATCGGGAGGGGCAC
>JBAVPF010000253.1:0-5860 GCA_049692815.1 Acidimicrobiia bacterium | reverse complement strand
TGCCCACCAACCCGGGCCGATTGGATGAGCCTGGTCGTCTTCCCGTTCAAGAGCGAGGAGCTGGCGGTCGTGGCGACGAACCTGGCGATAGCGGCCCGCAACGACCACGTCCGCGAGATCTGGGCGGTCGCCGCCGAGGACGACGTCACCATGGCTCAGGTGGCCACCGTCGCCTCGTCGATCTCGGCGGCGGAGGCCAAGCCGGTTCGGGTCTTCCCCGAGGAGCGGATAGGCGCATTGCGCCCGGGCAAGGGTGACGCCATGAACACCGCCATCGCCCGCTCCGCCGAGCGAGGCTTCGAGCGAACCCATTTCTACGACGCCGACATAACGAATTTCGACTCGGGATGGATCGACGGTGCGGAGAGCGCCGCCGACCACGGTTATCAGGTGGTGCGTCATCGGTTTCCCCGGGCGGCCACCGACGCCATGATCACGTGGATGATCACGAGGCCCGGGCTGGCCATGATCTTCCCGGGCACGCTCCTCCCCCGCCTCGGACAGCCCCTGGGTGGCGAGATGCTCCTGACACTGCCGGCGATCACATCCCTGGCCGAAGATCCCTTCGTCCGCAATCGCTCGGACTGGGGAATCGACACCGTGATCACCCACGCCACCGCGACCATGGGCGCCGGCGTCTATGAGCACTACGTCCCGGACGGGAAGAGACATGCCCTGTACGGGTCGTTGACCGACATACGGCAGATGCTGCTGGAATGTCTCGACGCGGTGGCCTCGCTGAGCGGACACCGCGGGCCGGCCGTGGACCCAGCCCTTGCCAGCGAGCCGGGCGCCCCGGTTCCCAAGGATCTCAAGCGAACCGAGGCCTACGACCTCGACGCCACCAGACGAGCCATCTCGGATCCGCCCGGTCCCGGCGAGAGGGCGATCCTCGACGCTCTGCCCGGCGGGGGTGAGGATCTCGACGCGATGGACGAGGAGCGATGGGGTCTCCTCCTCCCCGGCCTCCTGAGCGAGTTCGCATTGGGCGAGGAGGCATGGGAGAAGGCCGTATTCCGGCTATGGGCCAGCCGGGTGATCCACTACACGACACACCATGTGCCCCAGGGGTACGACCAGGCGATGGAGTACCTGGAGACGACGATCCGACGGTACGAGGCCATGGGACACCAAGATGACCGGCCATGAGCAGCTTCATCGTCATCCTCGTGGGCGTCGTCGGCGGTCTGGCGGCCGCCATCCAGTCGGGGGCCCTCTCCGTCATGGAGGACAAGGTCGGGACCCTGGCGGGCACCTTCGTCACGTACGGTCTCGGTGGGCTGGTCGTAGGGCTGCTGATGCTGTCCTTCGGGCGACCACAGCTGTCCGGGCTGGGCGGCCTCCCCTGGTGGGTCTACGGCGCCGGGATCATGGGGCTGGTGATCGTGTCGTCCTTGGGCATCACGACATCGAGATTCGGGCTCGCCACCGGTCTCACTCTCTTCACCGCGGCGTCACTCGTCTTTGGCGCCCTCATCGACCAGTTCGGGATCCTGGGTGACGTCCGCCCGATAGACGTCACCAAGCTGGCCGGTCTCTCGCTCGTGATCGTCGGGACATGGCTCACGATCGGAAGCGGCAGCTGATCGTCGATCACCCCGACATCAGGAGTCCGATACCCCGGTGGCTCCCATCGAGGTGAGGACGTAACGAAGCGAGGCCGCCTCCTCTTCCAGCTCCTCACGATCGACCGACGTCGCCGCGTTGGAGAAGTCGAGGTCGTGGACACCGTCGATGGGGAGGATATGGAGATGGAGATGGGGCACCTCGAGACCGGCGATCATCAGCCCGACCTTTGCCGGGGTGTGGACCTTGTCGAGGGCCCGGCCGATGGCCTGCGCCACCCCCATCAGATGGTCACGCAGGTCGTCGGGGCAGTCGAGCCAGTGGTCCACCTCGTCTCTCGGCACGACCAGGACGTGCCCGGCCCGTAGCGGGTTGATCGACATGAAGGCGACGCACTGGTCGTCGCGCCACACGAAGGTCCCCGGTATCTCGCCCTCGATGATCTTGGTGAAGATGGTGGCCATGACGGCGAGCCTATCGCTCAGCGAACCGCAGTCACCTCGAGGACGCGGTCGGTGGTGAGCACGTACATCTCCCCCTCTTGGTCGACGCCAAAGCTCACCACGCTGCCGGGCACACCCACCTGTTCCGTCCAGTCCGTTTGGTCGGCGGCCTCCCCACTGAACAGATACCTGAAGCTGCGCAGATAGCCACCGCAGTAGTCGGAGTAGAAGAACTGGCCCTGGATCTCGGGGATCGCCTGCCCCCGATAGACGGTCCCGCCGGTGATCGAGCACGTGCCGGCGTCACCATGGGCCACCTCGATTAGAGGGAGGGTGATGCCCGTGGTGTCACAACCCGAGGAGGGGCGGAAACAGTGCAAGCCCTCCGTGATCGGCCAGCCGTAGTTGACATCGGGCAGGAGCGGCGCCACGTCCACCTCTTCATACGTGTTCTGACCGACGTCGGCGATGTAGATCAGGTCGTCCTCGATCCAGAACCTCCACGGGTTCCTCAGCCCGTACTGGTACAGCTCTGGCTCCGAGACGCTCCCCGGAGACAAGAACTGCACCTGGAAACGGACGAGTCCGCCGAGCAGAGTGCCCGTGTTCTGGCCGTTGCCGTATCGGTCATTGGCACCGCCCCCATCGCCAAGACCGAGATAGAGGAAGTCGTCAGGGCCGAACTGGAGCATGCCACCGTTGTGATTGCCGGCGGGCTGATCGAGTCGTAGAAGCTGACGTACCGGCTCCGGCTCGATGGCTCCGTGCTCGGAGATCCCGTACTCCTCGACCACGGTGCCCCCGTCATTGGCGCTGTAGTGGACGAACAGTCGCCCGTCGTCCCTGGGATCAATGGCTATCGAGAGAAGGCCCTGCTCGCCCTGGTTCCGCACCTTGTCACTGATGTCCAGTGCGGGTTGTTGGTCGACCGTGGACCCGTCGAACCACCACAATCGACCGTCTTTGGTGGCGATCAAAGAATGAAGGGAATGGGGCACCATCTGGATCGGGAAGTCGAGCGAGGCCACTTCCTCATAGGCCAGTGACTGCAGCGGCGCCAGCGTCGTGCTGGTGGTCGCCGGCGGAGTCGTGCTGGTCGCGCCAGGAGACGAGGTCGTGGTGGTGGTACCCGGAGCCGGGACCGTGCTCGTGACAACGGTGCTCGACGAGGTGACTGAGGACGTCGCGCTGCATCCGGCCACTACGACGAGAAGACCTACCAGGGACCTGCGCATCGGTGCCCAGGTTATGTCTAGGTTCCGGCTTCGTGAGCACCATCACCAAGAACGACCCCCGCACCATCTTCGGCTGGGCGATGTACGACTGGGCCAACTCCGCGTACATAACGACGTTCGCCGCCATCGTCGCCGCCTTCTTCACCGCGGTCATCGTCCCCGACGGCGGGTACAACGGGTACTCCGGCGAGACTCTCTGGTCGGCGGTCATCTCGGTGGGGGCCATCGTCCTGTTCCTGATGATGCCGATCCTGGGTGCGGTAGCCGACTATGCCTCGGCCAAGAAGCGTTTCCTCAGGGTCTTCGCCTGGTTCGGGGCGGCGATGACCATCACCCTTCCCTTCGTCCCCGACGGCGCCGTGCCCACGTTCCTGGTGGTCGTGATCCTGGGGCAGATCGGGTTCGTGGCGGCCAACGTGTTCTACGACGGCTTCCTCCCCGACATCTCCACCGACGACACCATCGACCGTGTGTCCTCGAAGGGATACGCCTACGGCTACGTGGGAGGCGGCCTCTACGTGCTGCTGGCGCTGGCGCTCATCCTCCTCAGCGGTGACGACAGCGTGACGGGTCTGACCGAGGAGGCTGCCTCGCGCATAGGCATCGCCGGGGCCGGTCTCTGGTGGTTCGGCTTCTCCATCTTCTCCCTGCGCAGATTGCCCGAGGAGACGGCCGGGGGCGAGCTGCCCGAGGAGTATCGGGGCGGGTCCCGATGGGCCGGTCTGGCGCGTCTCGGCTTCGCACGCACCGTGGGGACGGCTCGCAAGCTCCTCGGCTTCAAACAGCTCCTGCTGTTCGTCCTCGCCTTCCTCTTCTACAACGACGCCGTCCAGACCGTCATCGCCGTCACCGGCGCCTACGCCGAAGAGACACTGGGCCTGGGCACGACGGAGATCATCATCGTCTTTCTCATCGTCCAATTCGTCGCCTTCTTCGGAGCACTTCTCTTCGGCTCCCTGGCCGGCCGTCTCGGGACCAAAGGGGCGATCATCGCATCACTGGTGGTCTGGATAGCCCTGGCCGGTGCCGCCTACTTCCTGCCCGAGGGTGAGGCATTGCCGCTGTACGGGCTGGGAGTGGTGACCGGGTTCGTGCTCGGAGGGACACAGGCGCTCTCCCGCAGCCTCTACGGGTCGATGATCCCCGAGGAGGCGTCGGCGGAGTTCTACGGGTTCTTCTCCGTGTTCTCCAAGTTCTCCGCCATCTGGGGACCACTGGTCTTCGCCATAGTGTCCAACGCGACCGGCTCGGGACGCCCGGCGATCCTCTCGGTCGTCGGCTTCTTCGTGCTCGGGCTGATCCTGCTGGCCAGGGTGGACGTCGCCGAGGCGAGAGCCTCGAGGGAGCGATGGGTCTTCGAGAACGCATAGGCTCACCGTCATGGATCCCGATGAGATGGACGGCGCCGAGCATCAGTTCGAGCCGGAGCCAAGACAACTGGCCACCAGGGAGCCGGTCCCATGGGGGGCGTTACTCCTCCTGATCTGGGCCGTGGCGTTGATCATCTTCAGCGTCCAGAACGCAGGGGACACCACCGTGCAATTCCTCTCCTGGGAGTGGCGGATGCCCGTTGCCCTCCTGGTGATGGTGACATCTCTGGTGACGCTGGTGCTCACAACCCTGGGACTGGCGATCTCACGCCGCAGGAGACGGAAGCGACAGGCGATGCGCGAGGGGATGTCATCCGGCGGCTGACACCTGTGGTGGCGGCGGCACTGATGATGGGAGCCTGCTCACCGACGCAGACCGGACCGGTGGGCGCCATCATGCCGGCCACGACCGGCACGATCACCAGCGTCGTCGACGGAGACAGCCTCGACGTGACCACCGCGGAAGGGTCGCTGACCGTGCGTCTGGCCGACGTCAACGCCCCGGAGAGAGGTGAGTGCTACGCCGACGAGGCGCGCTCCCACCTGGCCGGAGAGGAAGGCTCGGCCGCCACGGTGGAGGTGGTGGGCACGGATCAGTTCGATCGTGCCCTCGCCTATTTATCAGTAGGCGATCGTCGTCTCAACCTGGAGATGGTGACGCTCGGCCTCGCCATCGCCCTCACACCTGATCCTGGCGAAACCAGGGGCGCCGACATCCTCACCGCCGAGCAACGTGCCTATGACGGCGGCGTGGGGTTGTGGGGCCCCATGGCCTGCGGGGACCGGGGGCCTGAGGCGGATGTCGTCATAGACATCGGACGCTCCGAGCCCAACCCGGACGGACCTGACGACGAGCATCTGCAGGACGAGTACATCGTCGTGGCCAACGTCGGGTCTGCCGCCATCGACCTCTCCGGGTGGATCCTTCGGGACGAGTCGTCGCGGAACCGATACAGATTCCCCTCCGGAAGCCTCATCCGGGCAGGCGAGCATGTCGCCGTCACCAGCTCGGACCCCGGGTGGTCACCGGGAGGCGGGCCGGTGTGGAACAACGACGGCGACATGGCCCTCCTCCAGGACGACCTGGGCACGGTGGTCGATCGGTGGAGATACTGAGACGAGCTTCGAATGCCGCCCGTCTACCCTCCTGGTGATGAGTGAAGCCAGACGGGTCTCGCAACGACTCGCCCGACTCCCCGGGTCGGCGACCCTGGCGATCAGCGCCCGTGCCCGTGAGATGCGGGCC
>JBAVPF010000252.1:0-5342 GCA_049692815.1 Acidimicrobiia bacterium | reverse complement strand
CCCGCACCCCCACGAAGAGAAGGGGCCCTTCAAGGGCCCCTTCTCGACGTCGAGCGGCTACATCGACCGGCTCGGCGGTGAGCCGGCGGCGCTTTCCTGAGACTCCTTGAACAGCTCGCCGATGGCGGCGACCGAACCGAGGACACCTTGGGTGTCCAGCGGCAGGAATATCTTCGTAGCCTGACCATCGGCCACACCCTGGAGCGCATCCAGGTAGCGGATGGCGATGAGGTCTGGTGTCGGGTCACCGTTGTGGATCGCTCCGAACACTCTCTCTATCGCCTGGCCTTCACCTTCGGCCACGGTCAGCTTCTGGAACTTCTCAGCCTCGGCGACCCGCTTGATCGCCTCTGCCTGACCGTCGGCTTCCAGGATCTGTGACTCCTTGACACCCTCGGCCTTGAGGATGGCGGCCCGCTTCTGACCCTCGGCCTCGGTGACCGCGGCTCGACGGTCGCGCTCCGCCTTCATCTGGCGGTGCATGGCGTCGGTGACGTCGACCGGCGGCTCGATGCGCTGGATCTCGACGCGCACGACCCTGACGCCCCACTTGTCGGTGGCATCGTCGAGGATCTGACGCAGCTTGGCGTTGATCACCTCACGTGAGGTGAGCGCCGAGTCGAGGTCGAGATCGCCGACCACGTTTCTCAGGTTGGTCTGGGCCAGCTTGGTCACCGCGAGGATGAAGTTGCCCACGTTGTACTGGAGCTTCACCGGGTCGGTGGCCTCGTAGTAGATCACGGCGTCGACCGTCACGACGACGTTGTCCTTGGTGATGACCTCCTGTGGCGGAACGTCGATGACCTGCTCTCGCATGTCCACCTTGAGGATCCGCTTCACGAACGGCATGACCCAGCGGAGACCGGAGTCGACCGTCTTCTCGTATCTACCGAGGAACTCGATCAACCCCTTCTGATAGGGCCTGACGACCTTGAACCCGGCGGCGGCGACAACGATGAGCACTACCGCGAGGAACACGAACAACAGGACTATCGCCTGTGTCTGCATGATGCTATTTCCTTTCTCTCAAATCCTGACCAATGGTGGTCCACTGTCAG
This sequence comes from Acidimicrobiia bacterium, assembly GCA_049692815.1. Lineage (GTDB taxonomy): Bacteria > Actinomycetota > Acidimicrobiia > Spongiisociales > ZC4RG35 > JANQRA01. Next base: position 4,284 of record JBAVPF010000252.1, on the reverse strand, counting down.
TCCTGTAACTCCTCGACGATCAGCCGGGCACCATCTACCTGGGTGACGACGATCTTCTTGCCGGCCGGGATCTTGCCGAGAGAGGCGGCGCGCCACTCTTCGTTGAGGATCCGAACCATGCCCGCCCCGGAATCCGGGTCGATCGTCTGAAGGACGAGGCCTTCCTGACCCACCCATCGGTTGGCCCCGACACGGGGCTGCTCCCCTTCGTCCTGACGGTGGATGAAGCGTCTCAGATAGACCAGCGAGATCGTGGAGACGCCGAAGAACACCAGCCACTGTGCGATGACGTTTGCGCCCGTCCAGGCGAGGATGGCCGCGACCGCGCCACCGATGGCGAAGGGCAGCAGGAAGAAGCCGGCGGTGAACATCTCCCCGATCGCGAGGACGACGGCGAAAATGGTCCACAACCAGCGCCAAACTTCATTGTCCATGTCGCTACCTCCTTGTGATGCGACGGCGACGGCAGCGACCAACGCCACCGCACCCGACCCGTACAGGATCAGCTCCCGACGGGTCTCTTTTCGTCTCTTGACCTTTCCACTTTGAACATCTGCCCAGGGCTCGACCGGTCTGCCTCTTCTCGCAGCGGCCCAGCCCTCGGCAAATGCGGCCCGGTCACCGATCACGTCCTCGACCGTGCGCCCGTCGCGCTCTGCCTCGATGAGATGCTGGCTCAACTCGCCCTTCATCTCGGAGACAGTCTCCGGGTCGAGACCCGCGCCGAGCCAGTAACGCTCCACGTCGCCGATGACACGATCCCGTTCGCTCACTTCCCGGCTCCGGTCAGGACCTCGTCCACCGAGTCGCGGAAGTCGTGCCACTCCTCCCGCCACTGTCTCAGGGTCTCCTTGCCCTGGTCGGACATCCGGTAGTACTTGCGTGCCGGCCCTTCGGAGCTCTGCACCAGATACCCCTCGATCATGCCCTGTTTCTGAAGCCGGGAGAGGAGGGGGTAGATGGAGCCCTCGCTGGCGAGGTCGAGCCCGCGATCGCGCAGCTTGCTCACCATCTCATATCCGTACGAGGCTTCCTCCTCGATCAATGAAAGTAGACACATATCGAGCACTCCGTGGAGAAGTTGGGTGGAATGACCCTGCCCAACACTCTTAGGTACCATGTGCCACATGATACCTTGAGCGACCAGGAAGTCAATAGAACAAGGTTGTCGGTCACCTATTCTCGAGAACTCATGAACTTGATATGACAACACTCAAGTTTTCTGTTATACTGACGACCTCATGAATCCCGAGAAGCTGACCGCAAGAACCAGAGAAGCCCTGGTCACGGCGACGAATCTGGCCAGGGAGCACAATCATGCCACCGTGATGCCGGAGCACCTCGCTCTGGCGCTGCTCGCCCAGCAGGATGGCATCGTCTATCCGTTGCTCGACAAGCTGGGGGTCTCCCCACTGGAGCTGAGAAGGTCGCTCGAGGCGCGTCTGTCGTCTCTGCCACACGTGTACGGCGACGCCGAGGTGACCACCTCCAATGAGCTCTCCAAGGCTCTCGCCGACGCCGACCGTCGCCGGGTCTCCATGAAGGATGGGTACCTCTCGGTGGAGCATCTCCTCCTCGCCTTGTCCGAGTTGCTTGGTCTCGACGAGTCGTCCCTGGCCGCCGCCGTGGGGGAGGTGCGCGGTGGTCGACGGGTCACCACCGACAACCCCGAGGACACTCTCAACGCCCTCGAGCAGTTCGGGCGCGACCTGACCGCGATCGCCAGACAAGGCAAACTGGACCCGGTCATCGGGCGCGACGACGAGATCCGGCGCGTCATCCAGGTCCTCTCCAGGCGCACCAAGAACAACCCGGTGCTCATCGGCGAGCCCGGAGTGGGCAAGACCGCCATCGTCGAGGGCCTGGCCCGCCGCATCGCCGACGGCGACGTTCCCGAGGGTCTCAAGACCAAGCGGATCGTGGCTCTCGACCTCGCCTCGATGGTGGCCGGTGCCAAGTACCGCGGCGAGTTCGAAGAGCGCCTCAAGGCCGTGCTCGATGAGATCAGGCAGTCGGAAGGGGAGATCATCACCTTCCTGGACGAGCTGCACACACTCGTCGGTGCCGGCGCCGCCGAAGGCGCCATGGACGCCTCCAACATGCTCAAGCCGATGCTGGCCCGTGGCGAGCTGCGGCTCATCGGCGCCACCACGCTCGACGAGTACCGCAAGCACATCGAGAAGGACGCCGCCCTGGAGCGTCGCTTTCAACCCGTGATCGTGGCGCCACCGACAGTCGAGGAGACCGTTGGCATCCTCCGCGGTCTCAAAGAGCGATATGAGGTGCATCACGGGGTGCGCATCACCGACTCGGCTCTGGTGGCCGCCGCCGTGCTCTCCGACCGCTACATCACTGCTCGCTTTCTCCCCGACAAGGCAATCGACCTGATCGATGAGTCTGCATCGAGGCTCCGCATCGAGATCGACTCGATGCCCGAGGAGATAGACGAGTTGACCAGACGGCGCATTCAGCTCGAGATCGAACAGGAGGCGCTCAAGAAGGAGAAGGACAAGGCCTCGAAGGAGCGCCTCGACGGTGTCAGGCAGGAGATCGCAGACCTCACCGAGGAGATCGATGCCCTCACCGCCCGATGGGACCTGGAGAAAGAGGTCATCACCGCCATCCGCGAGTTGAAGGGCCGTATCGAGGAGGCGCGCGGCAAGGCCGACCTCGCCGAGCGGGCCGGTGATCTGGCGCGGGCGGCCGAGCTTCGCTACGGGACCATCAATGATCTCGCCGGCCAACTCGGTGACAGAGAGCGCGAGCTGACCCGGCTCCACGAACAGGGGAGCATGCTCTCCGAAGAGGTCACCGACGAGGACGTCGCCGAGGTGGTGTCACGCTGGACGGGCATCCCGCTCTCGAAGCTGATGGAGGGGGAGACGGAGAAGCTGATCCATCTCGAGGAACAGCTGCACGAGCGGGTCGTCGGCCAGGACGTTGCCGTCGCCGCGGTGGCGAACGCCGTCCGTCGCAGCCGCGCCGGTCTGTCTGACCCTCATCGACCCGTTGGCTCGTTCCTCTTCCTCGGGCCCACCGGCGTGGGCAAGACGGAGCTGGCCAGGGCCCTGGCCGAATTCCTCTTCGACGACGAGCGCTCGATGGTGCGAATCGACATGTCCGAGTACATGGAGAAGTTCTCCGTGAGTCGTCTGATCGGCGCGCCTCCGGGATACGTGGGGTACGAGGAGGGAGGGCAGCTGACCGAAGTGGTCCGGCGTCGCCCCTACTCGGTGGTGCTGCTCGACGAGATCGAGAAGGCTCATCCGGAGGTGTTCAACGTCCTACTCCAGCTGCTCGACGACGGTCGTCTCACCGACGGGCAGGGTCGCACCGTGGACTTCACGAACGTGGTGCTGATCATGACCTCCAACCTGGGATCACAGTTCATCGACCCGGATCTGCCCCGTGAGGTGGTGGTGGAGAGAGTCATGGGCGCGGTCCACGACCAGTTCCGGCCAGAGTTCCTCAATCGAATCGACGATGTCATCGTCTTCGACAAGTTGAGCCTCGCGGACCTTCGCCGGATCGTCGAGATCCAGATGGGCTCCTTGCGGGATCGCCTCCATGGTCGTGGCATAGATCTGGCGGTGACCGCCGATGCCCTGGACTTGCTGGCCCAACGCGGGTACGACCCGGTCTACGGCGCCCGTCCCTTGAAGAGGGTGCTGCAGAGGGATCTCGCCGATCCGATGGCGACTGCGATCCTCGAGGGACGGTTCGGTGACGGTGACAGCGTGAAGGTCTCCGTCGAGGACGGCGCCCTCGTCCTCAGCTGACGACTGCCCGGACCAGAAGCCCGATTGCGCCGAGAGCCGAGAGAAGCACGATCCCCGTCTTGAGCCCAGCTTGCGAAACCCTGTCCTTCAGGCCGATGCTCGTCACATAACCGGCCACCAGGGCTGGAAACAGGATCAGAGCGGTGCGGGCGTCGTCCCAGGTCATGTTGCCCGAGACGATCCGGGCCGTGATCGTGATCAGCAGCCCGATGACGAAGACGGCGGCCAGGTTGGATCGCACCACGGGTCCTTCGTCTCTGGTGTAGAGGAGGGCCAGGGGCGGCCCGCCGATCGATGCCACCAGGCCGGATACACCGGAGAAGAGCCCGGCTCCGAATTGGGTTCCGGGTGTCCTCGCCACGTGAAGACCGGAGGCGATTATGCCGACGGCGATGAGGACCAGAACGGCGATGACCACTTCGAGAGTCGTCTGAGTCGCCACGGCGAGCAGCACGACTCCGATCGCTGCTCCCGGCAAACGCCCGGCCACCACCCAGCCCACGCC
>JBAVPF010000251.1:0-4780 GCA_049692815.1 Acidimicrobiia bacterium | reverse complement strand
GTGTTATGGGGTTCTTCTAACCGGATCTTCACCAGTGCTCCCGGTAGAAGACTCCGACACCGCCGTTTCCTCAGGTCTCACAGGCTGAATCGGTCTGCACCTGTTGTCATCGAACCCGGTGAAGGTCCACCGAAATCGTGCAGGCCCTTCCTTCCACGGTCACGGGTGGTCGAGGCCTTCAACCACATGGGCTACCACGACCTGCAGGGATTGCCCGGGTTCGGACCGCTCCCTTGTCCGGGGTGGGGTGTTGACGTTTGTGGGGTCCCGTCTGGCCGCGAGCCCATGCCGGAAGTCCGCTCGCTGAGCCTGTGCGAGAATCGGGTGATGAGTTCGGGTGACCTCTGGTTGACGCTTCTTCTCGTGGTTGCCCTCCTCGCCGCGGTGTTCCTCGCTGCCGCTGAGGCTTCGATGTTGAGGGTTTCGGAGTTCAGGGCGAGATCGCTCGCAGAGGAAGGCGATCGACGCGCCGTCCGTCTGACCGATCTGTTGGCGCGTCTCCAGGCGGTTCTCAACACGGTCCTGCTCTTGGCCCTGCTGGCGCAGATTGGCGCCGCCACGGTCACCGGGGTGCTCGCTCAACGCTGGTTCGGGAACCTGGGAGTCACCATCGCCTCGGTGGCTCTCACCGTCGTCCTGTTCATCTACGGCGAGGCCATCCCCAAGACCTTTGCGGTGAGACACTCCGAGAGGACTGCGCTGGCCGTTGCCATGCCGGTCGCATTACTCGACCGGCTATTCAGGCCGATCGTGGCGCTCCTGGTGTGGGTGGCCGATGTGCAGCTGCCGGGAAAGGGGATCAGCACGTCGCCGACCGTCACCGAGCAGGAGCTCCGGCTTCTCGCCGGACGCGCCGCCTATGAGGGCGAGATCACCGATCGCGACCTCGCGTTGATCGAGCGTGTCTTTCGCTTCGGGGATCGCGCCGCCGACGACATCATGATTCCCCGCGCCGACGTGGTGGCGATCGAAGCCTCCACCGCGCTCGACGACGCGATCAACGTCGCCCTTCGCGCCGGTCACCGACGGTTGCTCGTATACAAGGACGTCCTGGATGAGGTCATTGGCGTGGTGAGACTCCGTGACTTGATCGAATCCCGTGACGAACCGGGGGCCAGCCTGGACGATCTCTCGTTTTCGCCGCTGGTGGTCCCGGAGTCGAAGACCATCCCGTCGCTTCTCGACGACATGCAGCGGGAACACACCCATCTGGCGATCGTCGTCGACGAGTACGGCGTGTTCGCGGGCCTGATTACCATCGAGGACATCGCCGAGGTGCTGTTGGGGTCTATAGGTGAAGGGCCCGCCGTCCCCGACATTGTGAAGCTGGGCCACCGCAGGTGGCGGGTGGCCGGGTCTCTTCCCGTCGAAGACCTCGAACAGATCGGCCTCACCCCTCCCCGCGGCGGCTGGAACACGGTGGGTGGTCTCTTGGTCGGCATCGCCGGCCGTCTCCTGAGGAGAGGCGACGTGGTCGATGTCGATGGCTACCAGTTCGCCGTCGAGGAGGTGAGGCGACGTCGGGTCACCCGGGTGGCGGTTCGTGGTCGCGTCGACCCGGGGCGGCCCGGCGAGGGCTGATGATGATTCGCATACCCGTCACGAGGATCGCTGGGGTAGGTCGAAGATCGACACTACCGTCGCGTTGGTGAGACCGATTGCTCTCGACCGGAGACTCTTCGATCGGCTCGCAGCCGAGCGTGGTGAGGCGCTGGTGTCGGTTTACCTGCCCACCCACGTCAAGGGGGCAGAGGTCGACCAGGATCAGATCCGTCTCAAGAACGGGCTAACGCAAGTGGACGGGACGCTGGAAGATGCCGGGTGGAAGCCCCGGGAGAGGGGAGAGCGACTCGAACCGAGTCTTCGCCTTCTCGATGACCAGGAGTTCTGGGCACATCAGGGGCAGGGCCTGGCGGTTTTTATAGACGACGAATCGTCGTCGACGGCGGTGGCCCTTCCCGATGAGGCCGCCGAGCTGTGCGTGGTGTCCGACGTCTTCCATCTCCGGCCCATGCTCCGTTCGCTCGAGCCAGTCGAGCTCCCCGTGCTGGTGCTCACCCTTGGCGGTGTGCGCCTGTATCGGACGTCGCGACATCAAACTGACCGGGTCGACATCGATCTCCCCGACTCGTTCGACGATGTCAACTGGTTCGTCGACCGCGAGAAACAGCGGCAGCAACACGCCGACCGCGCCGGCAGCAAGCGGTCCCGCCATGGCCACGAGCCGGCCTCGGCCCGTGGGGAGGATCTCGATCGGTTCTTTCGGGCTGTCGATGCGGCGCTACCGGTCGCCGAGGAGCCACTCATCGTGCTCGGTGACGACAACATCGTGGCCCGGTTCGGGCTGGCATCCGAGAGAGGCATCCAGGCAGAGCCCGACGGCGGAGTGGCCGATGTGGACGACATCCACGCGATACACGCCGCAGCCGGGGGTGTCGTGGGGAGGCACCAGTCTCTGCTCGATGAGGAGTCGGTCGAGTTGGCATTGCAGGAGCTGGGAACCGGAAACGCCACCACCGATCTCGAAGAGAGCCTGCAGGCAGCTGTCTCCGGGCGGGTGTCCAGAGTGGTGCTCCACGCCGGCGCCTCTCCCCGATGGGGCCGATTCGACCCCTCCACCTTGGAGACCTCGATGCATGACGCGCGCGAGCCGTTCGACGTCGACCTTATCGATCGTCTCGCCGTTCACGCACTGGGAACCGGAGCCGGAGTCGTCCCGGTCGAGGGGACTATCGACGGTCACGACTTCGTGACGATCCTCCGTTACTAGAACCGGGTCTCGTCAGGCGTCCTTATCTGCACCAGCCGGTGACGACGGCCGTCGTTGATTGGAGTGCGAGAACCACCTCTCGGGCGAAGATGTTCCTCCCGAACCGCCGGCCTCGAGGACGGCTTGGGAGATGGAGTGGGGTGTGCGGAGAAGCTCCTGGTAAGTGCGGCATCTGGAACGCCCCTTTCCGTTCCTGGCAGCCCGGGAGAAGCCCTGCTCGACCCAGCGTTGGGTCTTTGGTCAACCGGACGTGCGAGGCGCGTACATGATTACGGCGACGCCGACGAGGCAGATGACCGCTCCGATCATGTCGTATCGGTCGGGTCGGAACCCGTCGAAGATGATGCCCCAGGCAAGGCTGCCGGCGACGAAGATTCCGCCGTATGCGGCGAGGATCCGCCCGAAGTGGGGGCTGGGTTGGAGGGTGGCGACGAATCCGTAGAGGCCGAGGGCGATGACGCCGGCTCCCACGAAAAAGAGCCCTCGCTTCTCGCGGACTCCTTGCCAGACAAGCCAGGCCCCACCGATTTCGGCGACTGCGGCGACGACGAAGAGGGCGATCGATCGGAGAACGGTCATGGGGCGAGCCTACGGGTCAGATCCGGGATTCGATGTCCCTGATGATGCGGTCGATGTCGAAGCCTTGGTCTTGTCGTAGATCTGTTCGTCGTCGACCCGGATGCTGAACACTCCGCCGGGGCCGGTCTTGAGCCGTGCTCCGTCGACTTGGCGGTCGAAGTTGTTCGGGGATGACCCGTTGGTGTCGATGGCGCGGTTGAGATGGCCGCAGGTGACGCTGTACTCGATCTCTTGCCGACAAACACTGGGGAACCATCCTGGTTTTGGTCGTTGAATCTGGTCTGCGTGTACGGCGAGATCGTCATCTGCACAGCCACCACCGGACCCCAAGGAGCCAGTGTTATCGGAGGAGTCTCGTCGGATGGGAGGCTGAGGAACGGCGAGCAGGGTCTTGGGTAGGGCTCGGCGTGGACTTCTGTCCCTGTTCGGACCGCCCAGAGGTTGGTATGTGTGAAGGGGAGTTGTCGCGTGATGACAAAGGAGTGATGTCAATGACCTACACCGAAAAAGTGGAAGCCCACCGGATTGGCCCGCTGAGCTCACACCGGGCGGGTAGTCGGATCTGGCTGGCGATTGGGCTGTTCATCTTGGGTGCTGGAGCCGCACTGGTGGCTCTTCTAGGCCCTCTCATGCTCGAAATCATCCACTACCACGTCTCGGAGGGGGCGCTCAACCAGATCATTGGTGGCGATGTCGCCGGTCTGGTCCTGGTGGCACCGGTCAGCATCGTCGCTGGCATCCTGGTGCTGCGGCGACATGTCGCTGGTCCGGTGTTGGCGTTGGGTCCGGCCGTATACGCCCTATACATGTACAGCCAGCTCGCCCTGGGCAGCGACGTCTCCCGGTATCCGGGCAATAGCGAGTTGTTCTTCCCGCTGTTCCTCGTTCTGTTCCTCCTCGCCGGGGCGATCGGTTTTGGATCTTGGAGGGTCGTCGACCGTCATGAGCTTCCTGAGACCCCGAGAAGGGTGAACCGGGTGTTCGGCTGGTTCGCCGTGGTGATCGCTGTCTTCCTCGCTGTTGGACTCCACCTGTCCGGGCTGGTTGACGTGTTAAGAGGCCAACCCGGTTCTGAGTATTTGGCAGACCCGGTCGTGTTTCTACTCGTCAAATTCATGGATCTCGGTCTGGTAGTACCGGCCTTGGTAGCGGTTGGGGTCGGCGTGCTGCGGAACGCCGGATGGGCCGTAGAGGCCAAGTACGCCGCGGTGGGTTGGATCGCCCTGCTGGGATCATCGGTGGCAGGAATGGCGATCGTCATGCAGGCCACCGGCGACCCGGCGGCGACCATGGGCAACACCATCGCTTTCAGCCTCTTTGCCCTGATCGCGCTGGTGATCGCACTCCTCGTGTACCGGCCATTGCTCATCGACCGGTCTCCTCACCCAACCGATAGCAAGCTCACCACTCGACGGACCGACGCCGAGTTGG
>JBAVPF010000250.1:0-5195 GCA_049692815.1 Acidimicrobiia bacterium | reverse complement strand
CGGCCGAGCTGTTCGGCCCCTCCGCCGGGATGGCAGCCGAGGTGACCGGCGTCCTGGTACTCGATGAGTCCACTGATTGTCTCCTGATGGAGTTGGAGGGTGTTCGCTACCCGGTCGTCTGGCCTGCGGGCACCCGGTGGCAGGAGGACCCTCCCGCTGTCGTCCTGAAAGGCGGGGAGAAGGCTGAGATCGGGATGACCGTGTACGGCGGTGGCGGATACCTCTATCAGGACCATGTCGAGGAATTGGCCGGCCCGACGGTTGCCGCGGCCGCCGGACGATGCGTCGGGCCCACCGGCGAGATCGCCCTCTTCAACATCGAGTCCGAGGTCGACGTCATCGGCTGACGGGAACGGCCTCAGCTCACATCCCGTAGCTCGCCGTCGATGGCCAGCTCGTCGATGACGCCGACGACGACGGCGCGGATCGCCCCGGTGTCCAAGCCGAGGATCTGACGCGCCGAGTTCCCCTCGTCGAGGATCAGCACCGTCTCCCCGACCCCAGCGTCAACTACGTCGATGCAGATCGTGTACCCGTCGGGCTCGCCGTCGATGTCGAAGATGTCGCACAACAGCAGACGATGGTCATCGAGCAGCGGGATGTTGATGGTGGACACCACGGTCCCGGCGACACGGCCGACCTTCACGTCCCGGCTCCCAGATGGACTTCGTCGACGATGCCGGTGATGGCGTGATCCACCGGCACGAAACGCACCGGCAGAGCCTCGGCGGCCTCCCGCGAGCTGACGAAGTAGACCAGCTCGCCCTCGCCCGCCATGGACACGGCGTCGGCGGCCACGACCGTGCCGCCTTTCGGCTCCCGGTTCTTATCCAGAGGCTGTATCAGCAGGAAACGCACCCCTTCCAGCCCTTCCGCCTTCTCGGTGGCGACGACGCGACCCACGACCCTGGCAAGGTGCATGTCAGCCCCTCGTCTCCACCCGCTTCATGAAACGGAGCTGCTCCCCCAGGTTCTCGGCCATCTCCTCGTGGAGTTGGGCAATCACGTCGGCGCGTACCAGAGCCCCATGTGGCTCGGTTCGGGCGACGGCCGCCTCGACGGCGGCCTCCACCTCGGCGACCGTGCCGCTGAACAGGACGTAACCCTTGCCCCCGAGCCCGTCGGCGAGACGAACCGACGACACGGAGACTTCGGCGGCCTTGACCCCGGCATCGGCGGCGTCGATCACCGCGGCCACGGTCGAGGTCTCCACTATTCCCAACGCCTCCCGGGCCAACGACGCTCCGGTGGCACCACCGACGATCGCGGCGGTCACGTCGGGGTGGATGTCTGGAAGGAACACGGTGTCACTCACATGGGCACCACCGGTCGCGGTCCCCGTGGCCAGGGCGACCTCGACGCTGGCGGTGTCCCCACTCACCAACACCAGGTACTTGCCGGGGTGGACGGTGCCGGCGTAGATGGTGCCGATCGGCGACGACTTGACCATGGCATCGCCGGCGACGATCCCGGCGCTGATGGAGTCGAACTCGACGAGGGCGACGGCAGGATCAGACAATGCGCAACGCCCCGACGACACTGATGCGGCGGACCCTGGAGAAATGGCGGGGTCGGGTGAGGCCCTCCCCGGTGGGGCTGGCGATGGAGAACGAGGTGAAACCCTCCCCGCCTTCGCCCAGACCGCTGAAATTGGGGCCGTTGGCAACGAAGATGCTGCAGTTCATCGCCCGGGCCATGCGGGTGATGGTGCCGACGTTCGTGCTGTGGATGGACGCGGTGTGACGGAATCCGTGCTCTGACCTGACGGCCAGGTCGATGGCGTCGTCGACGTTCTGCACCCGGACCACAGGCATCACCGGCATCATCTGCTCGGTCCAGACGAGGTTGTGCTCGCGGGGGACCTCGGCGACGACCAGCCTCACATCGTTGTCCACGGTTATCCCGATCTCGGAGAGGATCCGCCCGGCGGGCTTGCCGATCAACTCGGGGTTGATCATCCCTGGCTTGCCCGCAGGCCCCATCTCCCGAAAGATCACCCGCTCCAGACGTCGCAGCTCGTGCTCCTTCAGCCGGTAGGCGCCGTTGGCCGCCATCGCCTGCACCAGACGGTCGGCCACGGTGTCGACGACGATCGTGGTCTTCTCGTCGGTGCAGATGACGTTGTTGTCGAAGGAGGCCCCGCGGACGATGTCACGACCCGCGGCGTCGACATCGGCGGTCTGGTCGACGACAGCCGGCGGATTGCCCGGTCCGGCCGTGATCGCCTTCTTGTTGGTCTTCAAGGCCTCTTGAACCACCCCCGGCCCACCGGTCACCAGCAAGAGACGGACATCGGGGTGATGCATCACCTCGCGGGCGGAATCGAGCGTGGGGTTGGGTGTCGCCGTGATCAGGTCGGGTGGCCCGCCGGCGGCGACGATGGCCCGATTGAGCAGCTTGATGTTCTCCACAGAGACCAGGGCTGCGTTGGGGTGGACGTTGAACACGGCGGCGTTGCCCGCCGAGACCATGGAGATCGAATTGTTGATGATCGTCGATGTCGGGTTGGTGGTCGGCGTGACGGACGCGATGACGCCGTACGGGGCGTACTCGGTGATCATCATCCCGGCGTCACCCGTGACCACGTGAGGCTCGAGGTCCTCGGGCCCCGGGGTCTTTGTCGTGACCAGGCGGTTCTTGACGACCTTGTCTTCGGCGCGGCCGATACCGGTCTCCTCGGCGGCCATGTAGGCGAGGCGCTCCCCCTCGCGCAACATGGCGGCCCGCATTCCGTCGACGATGGTCTTGCGGCTCTCGAGACCCATCTCCCGATACTCGACGAACGCTCCCCGGGCAGCTCTCACCGCGGCGTCGATCGTCGGGTGGATCCCGTCGCCCAGCTCGACATCAGAGATGGCCAGCTCGTCCGATGCCCGGATCGCCGGCCCTGCCCTGGCAGCGAACTCGGCGGCCGCGACCCGCCCCTTCACCCGGTCGATGATGGAGCGGATCTCCGACTCGCTCAGCCGCGACCTATCCAGAGCGAGCCTCCTCGCCCTTGTGGTACCTGACCTCGCCGCCGACGTCCCAGGAGTCGACTATGGCCATGATCACGGCGTCGCAGGGGCGATCACGCGTCATCTCGGTCTGACGGGCTGAGCTGCCGGAGGCGTAGAGGACGACCTCGCCCATCCCGGCTCCGACGGCATCGACTGCCACCACATACGAGCCGGTCTCGGCATTGGTCTCGTCGATCTGCCTGACGACGAGGAACTTCATCCCTGCCATCAGGGCTTCCTTGCGACTGGCGACCAGCGTGCCGGCGACCCTGCCTAACTGCATCGGCCCATTCGCCTAACAGGCACTCAACCGAGGTCTTCCGCGGCCTGCTCCTGACGACCCAGTGGCAGGGTCAGGTCCACGTTGACGTGCGGACGCGCGATCACGTGCGTCGCCGTTACCTCGCCGACCTTCTCCGCGCCCCGCACTCCGGCGTCGACAGCCGCTTTGACCGCGGCGACGTCACCACGGACGACGGCCGTGACGTAGCCGCCACCGGTCTTCTCCATGCTGACCAGCTCCACCTTGGCCGCCTTGACCATGGCATCCGCCGCCTCGACCATCGCCGGGAAGCTGCGAGCTTCGATCATTCCAAGAGCTTCAGCCATGAAGCTCCTCCTTTCGTTCGTTCTCCATCAGGACGATTGCCTACTTCTGACCGGAATCCCGGCCGGTCAAGCCTTCCAGCGCGCCCACGGCTGCCTGCCATCCGACATCGATGTCACGCTCTTCACCCCCGAGGTAGACCCTGCCCATCGAGCCGAAGCTCCGTACCTCGAGGACGTTTATCTCCGCCGCCTTCTCCGCCTCGTTGGCCGCCAGGGAAGCGTATGCGGCCGGCTCGCATTCCAGCACGTAGAGGGTCTGTCCCGGGATGATCATCTGCCCATGACGGGTGCGGTTGATCAGCTGGGCGTGATGATCGTCGAGCCGTCTGATGATCTGCGAGCTGAGGATGCGGGGCTTGATCCGGTCGTCCTCGTTGTGCTCGATCGCCTCGAGGATGGCCGCACCGGCGGCCCTGGTCTCCGCCTGGTCCGGTGAGTGGACCTCGAGGACCCCGTAGTAGCGCTCGATGATCTGCAACCCGGGCTTCACCGTCGTCGCCTTCAGTGCTACGTCGGTCAGCCGGTTGATCTCGATGCCGGGAGCCACCTCGACCCAGAGGGAAGCATCGCTGGCCAAGGGGAGAAAGCCCTGCGCCACCGTCCCCAGGAAGGCCGCGTACTGGGGTTGCAGGCTGTCCAGAAACGCATAGGACCTGAGCTCAATACCTCTCGTCACCATCTCCTCCGTCGTTGCCGCTCACGATTTGAACACCCGCCGAGGCTCCGATCCTGGTCGCCCCGGCGGCGATCATGTCCTCTGCGTCGTCCGCGGTGCGGACACCACCGGACGCTTTGACCCCCATCTCGGGGCCCACGGTCTCACGCATCAATGCCACGTCGTAGACGGTGGCACCGCCAGGGCCGAAACCGGTGGATGTCTTGACGAAATCTGCCTTGGCCCTCTTGGCCAGCGCCGAGGCGACCACCTTTTCCTCGTCGGTGAGGAGCGCCGTCTCCAGGATCACCTTGCATATCGCTCCCACCTCGTGCGCCGCATCGACGACCCGTGCGATGTCGTCGTAGACCAGCTCGTGGTCTCCCGATTTGAGCGCTCCGATGTTGATCACCATGTCGATCTCGCGAGCACCGTCGCGCAGCGCCTTGCGCGCCTCCATCGCTTTCACCTCGGTGGTGGTCGCCCCGAGTGGGAAGCCGATCACCGTGCACACCGGCACTCCCGTCCCCCGCAGGTCGTTGGCGGCGCGCCGTACCCAGGTCGGGTTGATGCACACCGAGGCGAACCGGTACTGCTCGGCCTCCGCACAGAGACGATCGATGTCCTCGGCCGTGGCGTCGGGCGCCAACAGTGTGTGATCGATGTATTGGGCGAGATCCAGCGGGACATCGGCGGCCTCACCGTGGAATGCGACGCGGTCGGCCCCGTTGGCCACCACCTGACGCACCTCGTCCCCGGTCTCTGCCATGTCGTAGCGAGTGGACAGGGCGGCAAGCACCTCCCGGGTGATTGCCTCGACCAGCGCCTCTCGATTCATCGTCGGTTCTTCATTCCGGTCTTGAGTATTGCTTCTCGATCTCGTCGATCTTGGCAACCCGTCTGGCATGACGGCCCCCGGCCCACTCGGTCGC
>JBAVPF010000249.1:0-1863 GCA_049692815.1 Acidimicrobiia bacterium | reverse complement strand
GGCCTGGAGCACCACCTGTTCCTGGGCCGGGTCCTGGGGAAGGTGCGCTCATGACAACACTCGTCGTCCTCACCGTCGTCGACATCGTGCTGCTCATCGCCGGTCTCGCCATCTACCTGTGGATCGTGGGCACCCAGCTGACCCGGATAGCGGGGAATCTGGAGGAGTGCAACGACCTGGTCGCCCAGATCAACGCCAACGCGGCGTCGATCGAGGGCAACCTCGAGCACGTGAACCGGACCGGTGGCGTCATCGCCGGCGCTCTCCCGTTGCTCTACAACATGGCCGAGGGGATCGTGACCGGTGCCACCTACGACCCGGAGAAGGTCCCGGAGCGGGGCCCGGCGAAACCGGCATCCGGCAAACGCCGCTCCAGACTGCTGGAGGCGGTCGGGTACAAGCCCGAGTAGCCGACCAAGACTCCAGCTCAGGCGCAGGCGATCGGGACACCCGACGTAGGGGTGGGCCAGGCTTCGACGCTGTCGCCATCGACTACGAATGCGACGGCTTCGTCGGCTGAGAGCCATAAGTGGAGACCCGGTGTTGGTATCCGGTATCCGTGGCATCAGCCGGGAGCAGCGGTCGCCTCATGCCGGTTGGACGCTACTCATGGGCGCCATGCTTCAGGACCTCGCTCACGTCTGCTGGAGGTCGGCGGGTACAGGCCCGAGTAGCCGGCCGAGGGCGGAACGCGTTGCCGCTCATGGAGCGGCGTCTTCGACTATGACGTGGCGGTCGTCGACGTGGACTTCTGCATGTGATCGGCAGATATCGCTTCGATGAAATCGTCGAAGGTCCGCCTGCCAATTCTCCCGAGGAAGATCATCACGATGGGAAAGAGGGCACGCATCCACAGCGGCCCTTTCAACGCCCCCCATTGGCGTGTTATGCGAGTGCCGGATGGAGTCTCTTCGAGGTGGGTGATGACGAGCCCACTTCCCTTCATGGGCTTCTGAAAGGTGTCCTCAGTCACCACTTTGGTGAAGGGCTCCCATTGAAGAATCCTCTGGGGCGTCACCTGGCTGCCGTGATAGCACTGATAGACGCTTCCCACGCCGACCCGCCCTCCAACGGAGTCGGTGATCTCCACCTTCTTGGCTCCGATCAGGAGTCTGCGAAACACCGGTGACGAGACGTAGTCCCACACCTCGGCCGGGCTCATCGGGACTTCGGCTTCCTGAGTGAACAGCAGCTGGGAGTCGTCGAGAGTGAAATCAGTCGGGTCCATCAGGTGATACACCTCGCCGAGATCCTGGACGTAGGTGTTCACCAGGCCAAAGTCCGCGATGTCTTCATCGTGTTCCGCCAGGGACGTGACGTCATGTAGTCCCAGCCGCTCCCAGGCCTGCCGTGTGTACATGCAATATGCGCGCAACCCCACCCGGTCGGTGACTGTGTTCTTCAACAGGCGGTGGACCAGGTTGACGTCGGGCCCCAGCAGCTCGTCGTACCTCTCGATGCGCTGGACGACGAACGAGCCGAAGTGGATCACGAATTTGAGGTCCAGCGACGACACATTGGCACAGGCATTGCACTGGCAAGTGTTGTTGAGGACCATCGAATCGATAGCCCTGCGGAACTTCACGTAGGTGCCCTCGACGAGGTCGAGGAAGGTTCGGCCATCGGTGAACGCGTCCTCGAAGGCGTAGGAGAAGACGGCGTCCCCTTCGAGCTTCTAGATTCTCATCGGCGGACCGGCCCGATCGACGAGGAGTTCGAGCAGGTCGGTGAGCGTTCCCTGGGCGTGTTCGAGCTCGGATTCGTTCAGATATCCGGTGTATCCGGTGATATCGGCGACACACAAGAACGCCTGCTGCTCACGGGACATTGGCACCGCAGCCTAGGTGTATTGCTCGAGCCAGC
>JBAVPF010000248.1:0-2518 GCA_049692815.1 Acidimicrobiia bacterium | reverse complement strand
GAGAGGTGGATGGTGCTTCGAGTTGAACGGTGCGTTCGCCTGGCTGCTGACTCAGCTCGGATATCAGGCGAGCCGACACGCGGCAACCGTCATCGGCGGCAGCCCATCACCGATACCCACCCACCTCACGCTGGAGGTGAGTCTCGATCGCCCATACCTGGTGGATGTCGGGTTCGGCGACTCCTTCATCAAGCCCCTGCCCCTCGACTCGGAGGGGCCCCACGACGGAGGGTCGGGGAGCTTCGGCTTCGAGTTCGACGAGAATGAAGTGACCCTCGTCAGATTCGACGAGGACGGTGCCCAACCCCAATACAGATACCGGCCGGGCGATCACTCACTCGACGACTTCGAAGAAGCGTCGGCCTACTTGCGAACCGCACCCGGGCTTCGCTGGACGGAGGGTCGCTTCGCCACCCGTCTGCTCCACGGCGGGCCGGATCGAGTGACTCTCCTCGAAGATGTGCTCAAGCTGAGACGAGAGGGGAAGTGGACCCAGCACCCGGTGGGCGACGGTGATTGGCCGTCTGTGCTCGACGAGTGGTTCGGGATGACACCATGACCGGCCGCCATCCGCAGGGAAATCCCCGATAGCGGTACATCCCATCCATACCCTCGCGGGGTGTCCTCACCACGCACGGCACAGGATCGGATGAATGGCTGGGATCGCCGCTCCCAGCCATTCATCATCACCGCAGCCGTCACCCCTGTGGTCCTGGCCTTCATCTCGACGGACCGCTTCGGCACTCTGGCTGTTGCCATCGACATCGTCGCGTGGCTGATCTTCGTCACCGACCTCGTCGTCCGAGGCAGGATCGCCCCCGGCTACTGGCGGACCGGAAACGGCATCTTCGATCTGGTCATCGTCTTCCTCACCGTGCCCTGGTATCTCCTGCCGTTCGCCTCCGGCTCCGAATTCATGACGGTCTTCCGTCTAGCGAGGCTGGTGCGACTCGTATACGCGGCCGGCATCGGGAAGAAGAGCCTCAGCGCATTCAAGAGGCTGGGCACATTGGGCATCTGGCTCGTTGTGATGTCGGTGGTCGCAGCACTCCTCGTCCTCCACGCCGAGCCGCCGGAGTCCGGATTCGCCAACTTCGGTGACGCCATCTGGTGGGCCGTCGTCTCCTTCACGACGGTCGGATACGGGGATCTCTACCCGGTCACCCCCTTGGGACGCCTGGCCGGTCTCATGATGATGATCGCCGGCCTGGCCGCCCTGGGAACGGTCGCCGGTGTGCTCGGCAGCACGTTCGGCTCCACCGACGAGGAGAGCGAGGACTCCGTGGGCAGCCGGATCCTCGCGGAGGTGGAGGCGCTGAGGATGGAGGTGTCCAACCTGAGGGAGCGCGTCGACCGGGGAGACTGAGAGTCACCTGTCCCGAAAGATCATGGCCACCAGATTGACAACCACGGTCAACACCACGCTGACGAGGATCATCGACGTGATCGGTATCTGAACCCGCGAGCTCTCTCCCCGGAGTTCGATATCACCGGGCAGGTGCCCGAACCAGCCGAATAGACCTGGGGCAAAGCGTACGAGGACACCCACCACCAGGACAACGGCGCCCACGATCATCAACACGTTCCCGAAACGCATCAGCGAGAGCGTATTGACCGCGGCCGGATAGAGAGGCCGGTCATCCGGCGCACCGACGCGCTAGTCATCTTGCGGCCATCTTCGATTCCCCCTGGCGCGGCCGCCCTTCTCGTCTAGAACGTGATTGGGGCTCACCTTTGGTGAGTATCGCAGGCGATGCCTCAGGGCAAGAGGGGGAAGCAAATGGGGAAAACGAGACGATCGCTCATCATTCTCACGTTGGGGATCCTCGTAGGAGTCATGGCGTTTGGCGTCGTGGGCAGTGCCGCCTGGTTCAGCGACCAGGACTCGGTCGATGACAACTCGATCGGGGCGGGTGTCCTGACGATCGACGTCCGCTCGGAGGAGGGGGTGACTCATCCGTTCACAATCGGCAACCTCCCCCCGGGAGGTGACTGGACAGGCCCCTATCCGTTCGGCATCTTCAACGACGGCACGCTCGACGCGCTCTACGACATCGGCGTTGCTGACTTGGTGCAGTCGGTCGCCGGCTTCAAGAACAAGGTCAACGTGAGGTTGATCCCCTACTTCGGCGGGGCATTCACAGACACCTGTACCGGCTCGGCCGCGTATGAAGGTCCACTGCCTGGGCTCAGCGCGACCACTTCCGACCATGTCTTCGGCGACCCGCTCCTCGTCAACTGGACGCACCCGTGGAAGATCTGCTTCGCAGTCGACTCGAGTGCCGGCAACAGCTACCAGGGGGCGTGGGTCACGTTCGACATCGTCGTCGACGCCTATCAACCGGAGTCGGTCGCTCCCTGAGCGGCCATCGTGGGAGGGCCCACCACAACGGGCCCATCCCACCAGAGCCATGACCACCACCACGATCTCGGGACACAGGATCCGGCGCCGGGGACGGCACAAGAGACTGTCGGTCACCGCCGCCGTGTTCCGTCGCGTGCTCTCCGCGGGCGGGCG
>JBAVPF010000247.1:0-3808 GCA_049692815.1 Acidimicrobiia bacterium | reverse complement strand
CATTATGGCTTCCGCACGTTGAGGTGGGGTGGCCTCACAAACTCAGGGGCGGGAGTCTTGGGGGCAAGTCTTCTCGAGTTCATCGAACTCATTCCCGGAGAACTCTGAATCTCCCCGGGTCTTGCGGAGGCTCTACGAAACCCGGGGCGATTCATGTCGCTTCTCCGATGGGGGTGTGGCGGCTCTCGTATTCGATTGGGGATGGGGAGCCGAGCGACGAGTGCCGCGGATACGGGTTGATGTTCGGGACGGATGTGAACAACTCTGGCAGCGTTGACAAAGAACTGAGTGAGGCCTCGCGAAGACCGTCAGTCCGATCGAGACTTTGAAAGGACCGATTACACGGAGGAAGAAGAAATGTCACATGTACGGAGAGTGCTTGTCGCTCTCGCCGCGTCGATCGCTCTTGCTATTGGAGGAGCAGCTCCCGTGGCGTTGGCGTCATCAGGAGACCAATACTTTTCGCGGCTGACTTGTTCTGGCCTTCAGGCGGTGCAGATCTACAGCACTGGTGGTGAGAACTGGCTGACCTATACGTGGGACAGTGGAAGCCACAATCACTGGAATCCTTACGGCTACTACTACGGCTACCAGACAGGGGACACGTCGACGTGGGCCGTGATCTCTTGGGATCATTTGCAGCCGTCATCGATGGGCCGATCCTGCTATCCCATCACCTAGTTGCGACGTCGAGCCTGGGTCGCGCTGATAGTTCTAGCCATCGTCTGCGCGGCCTGTGCTCGGTCGGGCTCGGGTTCGGAGTCATCGGGGGAGTCGATTCCGCGGTGGCCGCCGGTGTCCCTGCTTCCTGATGAAGCCTATGCCCGGGTTGGGACGTGTCTCGAAGACAAGGGGTATGCGCCGGTGGTCGACCCGAACGATCGGTCGGTCGGTTTCCCGGGCAACCAGCCTGGCGCCTCGGAGGCTTTGAGGGCCTGTTTCGAGGAGGTCGATCCGTCGTATCTCGAGGATCCCCCGCCGTTCACGCAGGACCAGTTGGACGACCTGTATGCGTATGTGACTTCTCAGCGGGACTGTTATGTCGAGTATGGATACCCGCGGGTGGATATGCCGAGTAGGGACAGATTCGATACTGAGATGAGGGGCAGATTCGACCCGGCCAGTCTTCTGGCGGAGATGGGCGACGCGCCTTCTCCTGAGGAGATGCGCGATTGTCGGGAACGGTCCCGACCGCTCTGGTTTCTGGGCTGAAGCGCCCCCGAGAGGTCCCGGGTGGTGTTGGGTTTGCTCAGGGGATTCTGAGGACTTTGATGGGATCCCGGTAGGCGGCGACTATTGCTGGTGGGACGGCTGCTACGAGTCCGGAGATGATGGCGAGGAAACCGATGGCCACGGCGAACTGGACATCGGGTGGTGTTTCCAGCTGGGAAGTGAGCACGACACCCGTGGCAACTACTCCCAGGACACTGCCGGCGGCTGCTGCGATTGCGGTTTGGAGTGAGACGAGTCCGACGATGTAGGGGCGGGTGGCGCCGAGGGCTCGTCGTCGTCCGAAGTCTTTGCGTCGGCTGCTCACTGACCCGTAGACGGCGAGGCCGGTGAGGACGAGTCCGGCGATGAGGGTGGCGGTGATGATCTGGCGTCCGTAGGTGCCGAGTTCTCCTTGGACGGCGGCTCGGATGTCGGCGAGCTGCTGGGAGGTTTCCACACTGATGGCCGTGCGGTCTTCGGCGGCGAGGAGGCTGAGACTGGCAATGGTGACCGGTGCTACCAGTTCGGGACTGTCGACGAGGATGTGGATCGACCGGACCTGACCCTGTCCGGATGGCTCCAACAGCAGCCCGGTGTTGAGAAAGCCAAGTGGGTCTTGGGCGGTGAAACCACCAACGACGGGATAGTCGGTATCGGCGACCACTCCGCCGTATGGAGTGAGCATTCCGAGTGTCTGTTGGGCGCGGTCGCCGACGATGGCCTGTCCTGGTTCGGGTCTGGCGCTGGTGTCGAGCAACGGCGGGATGCTGCCGTAGAGGATGCGCATGGCGGCGGGGTCACCGCCGGGGTTGCCGACTGTCCTGACGTCGACGGCGGCTCCGAGACCGAGCACCCACTCCACTCCTTGGAGTGTGGCGATCCTATCCACGGCAGCGGATCCGACGTGGCCGGTGCCGTCGGTGTCGGTGATGACGATGGATCGGGTTCCCGCGTCGTCGATGCGTGCCAGAACGTCGTGTTCGGCTTTGACCGTCTGGCCTGTCGTGGAGAGGATCACCGCGCAGACACCGGCAACGATCAACCCGACCACGGCCGATCCGACGGGTTGGGCCAAAGCCGACCGGTAGGCTTCGGCGAGGGGTTTCATAGTGCGAGGATCCGGTCGCATCGGTCGGTGATGTCGTGGTCGTGGCTGGCAACTATCACCGTCCTGCCTTCCGCCGCTGAGGTGACGAGAGAATCTATGACCACACCGGCGCTCTCTGCGTCGAGGTTCCCGGTCGGCTCGTCGGCGAGGATCACCTCCGGATCGGACAACAACGCCCGGCACAAGGCGATCCGCTGCGCCTGGCCTCCTGAGATCTCACCGGGCCGGTGATCGCGTCTCAGGTCAACACCGAACCGTTCCATCAGCTCGGATGCTCGGCGCACCGCAGCCCTGCGAGAAAGCTGGTTGTAGTTGAACGATTCGATGACGTTGTCGAGGACCGTTCTGGTGGCGTCGAGTGCGGCGTCTTGGAAGACGAAACCGACGGAGCGTGCCCGCCAAGCCGACCTTGCCCTGTCACCGAATCCGGTCAGGTCTTGGTCTTGGTAGCGGATCGTCCCCGACCAGGGCGTCAACATCAGACCGATCAGATACAACAGGGTCGACTTCCCTCGACCGGAAACACCCGTGACCGCCGTGGTCGTACCTGACTCGAATACCCAGTCGAGGCCGGAGATGATCTCCTCGTCCCGGCCGTAGCCGAAGGTGAGTGACTCGAGGGTGATCATCCGCTCGCCGGTATGAGGATTTCGGTACCGACGTCGACACCGTCGACAACGGCTATCCCATTGGACGAAGCCAGCACTTCCACCGGGATCTGCGAGCCGTCGGGAACCGTCACGAAAGCGTTGTTCCCGGCGTCAGTCGTGATCCCAGCGACGGGCACACCCGGCCCGGTCGTCTCCGGCACCACAACGATCTCAGAGGCGAAGGTGGTCGGATCGGTCAGACTCACCCAGTCGGAGCACTCCGACCCACACACCTCGTCTCCGTCGGCTCCGGTGAGGACAAGGTCCAACTGGTTGATGTCAGACTCCACCACCTGTGTGATCCGGGCATCCCATATCCCATCGGCATAGTCGACCCTCACCTCCGCGGTGAGCGGCACCAGAGACGCCTGCTCCGGTGAAATGCGGATCCTGAAGTCGGGTGCCTCCGGCACTGCGAACACCGACACCTCACCACCCGACACCGGCGCTCCCACCGTGACGGCATCAGCCAGGACAACCCGTCCGGGAAGCAGAGGAACAAACACGACATCACCGCGAGCCACAACACCGTCGTCGACGACCCCAACCGAATCCTGCCACGCCTTCACAGCCGTCCGCGTCGACACGCCGAAGCTGCCATCGGTCTCCCCTTCGTAGAAGCCCAACTCGGACAAAAGCTCCTGGAGTTGAGCCACATCAGGACCCTCGTCTCGCAAACCCAAAGAACGGAACATCGGCACGTCACCCTGCGCCACGACAACCGGGCGGAGGTCCACCGAATACAAGACATCACCCGCAGCCACCACGCTGCCCGGCTCGACACTCACCGAAGTCACCACACCCGCCGCCCCATTCCTACCCACCGGAGTCAACTCCC
>JBAVPF010000246.1:0-13728 GCA_049692815.1 Acidimicrobiia bacterium | reverse complement strand
GAGATGGTGAACCAGCGTCTGCGATGACCGACGAAGTCGATCTCTGTCTCGCCACGGCTCAGCTTGCGGTAGACGCTCACTTCGCCGCCCCCTCGATGCTGAACCAGCCACCCTTGCCGAGACGGGTCGGGGCGAGCAACGCCATGGCCCTACGCGTATAGGTCCTGGCCACGAAGATGTCGAGGACAGTGGCCATGCCGAGGGCTATGGCGAAGCCCTTCACGGCCCCCACCGCGAGGAACCAGAGCAGGATCGCGGCCAGGAGGGAGACCGTGTCGGCAGTCAGGATCGTCCGGAATGCCAGCGAGAACCCCTCCTCGGTGGCGTCTTCGACGGATAGCCCGTCACGGATCTTCTCCTTGATCCTCTCGTAGTAGACGATGTAGCTGTCCGCCGTAATGCCCACGGAGACGATGATGCCCGTGACGCCCGCCAGGGTGAGCGTGAGCCCCTGTGCCGCGCCCAACAGGCCAAACAACGTCACCAGGAGCGACGCGAACACCGTGAGCCCGGCGATGGCGACCAGACCCATCGACCGGTAGGCGAGGAGGAGGACTATCGCCACCAGGGCCAGGCCGAGTGCGCCGGCGATGATGCCGGCCCGCAACGAGTCGGTGCCCAGCGTCGCCGATACCTTCTGCACCGCCGAAACCTCGAAGGCCACGGGCAGGGAGCCATAGCGAAGTGTCAGCGCAAGGTCCTGAGCCTCCTGCTGGGCGTCCTGGCTCCCGCTCATGGTTATCAGAGCCTGACCGCCGGAGATCCCCGTTGTCGGGCTCACGTCCGGGTTGACCGCAGGGGCGGAGACGACATCGCCGTCGAGGACGATGGCGATCTGACGTCGTGGATCGCCCACCGGATAGGAGGCGGCCTCAGCCGTCAGGTCCGCGAACTTCTGCCCACCTTCCGTCGTGAGGTCGAGGGATACCGCCCACTGGCCGGATTGTGTGCTGAATATGGGTATCGCCTCGGCCACGTCGCTGCCCTCGAGGGCAGCAGGGCCCACGTGAAGCACCTCACTGCCCAGTTGCGCATCGGTCTGGAGCAGATAGGCCTCCATCGTTATGTCGTCCTCGATGGTGAGCCCGGTTTCGTTGTCGATCCCTGGGGTGTCGCTCCCGGCCAGGGGGCCTGTCTCACCGGGGGTGGAGTCGAGCACAGGGCGGAAAGAGAGCAATCCCGTGGCGCCCACCGCGTCGATTGCACGCTGCTCGTCCTCCACTCCGGGAAGCTGGACCACGACCGTGTTGTCACCCGAGATGGCTATGTCAGGCTCCTGGACGTTGCCGAAGCCCTCGATGCGCCTGGTCATGATCTCGGTGGCCACATCCAACAGCTCGGGGTCTGTGCCGTCCGGCGCTGTGAGAACCACAGAGGTCCCACCTTGGAGGTCGAGACCGAGACGGGGTGTGGTGCCGGTTGCCACGATGGCGGCGAGGCCTCCCCATGCGATGGCCAGGACGATCAGTAGCCCGGCGAGCCTGCGGCTCACTTACTCGCCGTCCCCAACCCTGGTCCCGATGGCCCTCTTCGACACGCGCAGCCGCCCATCCTCGACCTTGAGGACGACGCTGTCGTCGTCCATGGAGACCACCGTCCCGTGGATTCCCCCGATCGTCCGCACTTCGGCGCCGACCTGGAGGGACTCGGCCATCTGCTTCTGTGCTTGTGTCCGCTTCCGCTGGGGGCGGATTATCAGGAGGTAGAAGACACCGACCATGACGGCCAGGAAGATGAGCGATCCATATGAGCTGGCCGACGATTCCTGGGCGAGCACCACAAATTCCACGGTTCCTCCGAAGCGGGTAAGACGAACGTCGAGGTTAGGCGTTGTCTTGTTGAAAGGTGGAAACGTCGCTGCGTCGTTCCCGGACGGATGTGATGTATTCGGCGAGGCGGCCGTCCCCGATGGCTGCCCGAGCTTCGGCGACGAGGTCGAGGGTGTAGGTGAGGTTGTGGATCGTGAGCAGTCTGTGCGCTCCCAGCTCGTTCATCCGCACCAGATGACGTAGATATGCCCGGCTGTGGTGGGTACAGGCGAGACAAGCGCATTCCTCGTCGAGAGGACCGTCGTCGGAGGTGAGCTCGACACGGTTCACGTTGAAGTCGCCGTTTCTGGTGAGCGCCCTCCCGTGACGGGCCACCCTGGTCGGTATCACGCAGTCGAACATGTCGGCCCCACGGGCGATTGCGTCGAGCAGTCCGTCGGTGTCGCCCAGACCCATCACGTAACGCGGTTTGTCGTCAGGAAGCTCCGAGACGGCGGCGCTGAGGGCCGCGTTCCGGTCTTCAGGCGACTCGCCGACGGACAGTCCGCCGATGGCGATGCCTTCGAAGCCGAGGGCGGCCGTCCGTCGTGCGCTCTCCGACCGCAGATCCAGCTCGACGCCGCCCTGCACGATGCCGAAAAGTGACTGGTCCTGGCGACTGTGGGCGTTGCGGCATCTCTCCGCCCACATCAGGGTCCGCCTCATCTGCTCCTCGACCTCCTCCCGCGGCGCGGGCAGTCCGACACAGACGTCGAGGACCATCGCGATGTCGGCGCCCAGCTTCTCCTGGGTGCGAGTCGCCTCCTCCGGCGTGAGGTGGACCGTCGAACCGTCGTAGATCGATCGGAAGGTGGCGCCCTCGTCGGTGATCGTCGGCTGCAGAGAGAAGACCTGGAACCCGCCCGAGTCGGTGAGTGTCGGCCTGTCCCAACCCATGAACCCATGAAGGCCACCCAAGTCCGCGATGAGGTCGGCGCCCGGGCGGAGCATCAGGTGGTAGGTGTTGGCCAGGATGATCTCGGCGCCAACGGCCACGAGGTCGCTGTTGTCCACTGCCTTGACCGCGGCACGTGTCCCCACCGGCATGAACGCCGGCGTGCTGACGAGGCCGTGCGGTGTGCTCAGCATCCCGGCGCGTGCCGCGCCATCTGTTGCCTCCGCCTCCCAGGTGACTGCCGGCATGGGCTGAGGCTAGGTCCGGTCCCGCTCGGCGTACATGGCATCGCCGAAGGAGAGGAAGCGATACCCGCGTGCCAGCGCGGTTTCGTATGCCTCCCGCCATCTGTCACCCATGAAGGCGGCGAGCAGCACCAGGAGCGTCGAGCCGGGCATGTGGAAGTTGGTGACCAGACCGTCGACGACGCGGAACTCGCTGCCCGGCATGAGAAACAGGTCGGTGCTCTTCTCCCCTGGCTCCACCACTCCCGGCCCTGCCGCGAACGATTCCAGTGTGCGCACCACGGTGGTGCCGACGGCGATGACTCTCCCGGCCTCCTCCACGGCTCTCGCTGTCTCCGCGGGCACCGCACACCACTCCGAGTGCATCTGGTGGTCTTCGACTGTGCCCGTGGTTATCGGGCGGAACGTGTCCAGCGAGACATGCAGGTCGACCCTCGCCATCCCGATGCCCTTCTCTTCGAGTCGTCGGACGACCTCGGGCGTGAAGTGGAGGCCCGCCGTCGGAGCGGCCGCCGAGCCCAGCTTCCTGGCGAACATGGTTTGGTAGCGGTCATCGTCGTCCAGGCGACCTGTGAAATAGGGAGGAAGGGGGACCTTGCCCGCCTGCTCGATCGCCGCCTCTTCGTCGTCTGAGTCGAGTGCGACGGTGAGCATTCCGTGCTGCTTCCCTTGCACCGTGGCAGTCAGGCCATCGAATTCGAGCAAGACGCCTGCCCGCAGCCGACGCGCCGGCCGGGCCATCGCCTCCCACGAGCCGTCGCTCCTCTTGGAGAGGAGGAACAGCTCGACCTTGCCTCCGGTTCCGGCCCGTCGCCCCAGGAGACGTGCCGAGCGGACCCGGGTCTCGTTGACTACCACCAGGTCCCCGGGTTCCAGCAGCTCGCTCAGCTCCAGGAAGCGGTGGTCGCTCATGTCACGGGTGTCGAGGAGCCTCGAGTCGTGTCTTGGCTCGATTGCGCTCTGGGCGATGGTCTCGGGGGGAAGGCGGTATTCGAAGTCGGAGACTTTCAGAGCAGTGTCCCCTGGGGGTCCTTTGGTGGCTCCAAGCCGAGATGGGCGTATGCGTTGGCGGTGGCCACCCGGCCACGCGGTGTCCGCTTGATCAGCCCCGACTGGAGGAGGAATGGCTCGTAGGCGTCTTCGACCGTCTCCGGCTCCTCGCCCACGGCAATCGATAACGTGGACAGACCGACCGGCCCTCCGCCGAACTTGTGGACGATCGCCTCCAGGATCGCCCGGTCCACCTTGTCCAGACCCAGGTCGTCGACCTCGTAGACGACGAGGGCCTCCCGGGTGACGTCGGCGGTGATGACCCCGTCCGCCCGTGCCACGGCGAAGTCACGGATACGCGCCAGCAACCGGTTGGCGATGCGGGGTGTCTGCCGGCTCCGGTGGGCGATCAGCTCTGATGCCTCGTCTTCCAGCGTCACTTCGATGATTCCCGCAGACCTCCGGATTATCCGGGCGAGGTCGTCCGGCTCGTAGTAGTCGAGCCTCTCCTCGATCCCGAACCGGTCACGAAGTGGTGCGGTCACCTTCCCCTTCCGGGTGGTGGCGCCGACCAGGGTGAAGCGGGGCAGGTCGATGCGGATCGACTGTGCGGTCGGGCCCTTCCCCAGCACCACGTCGAGTTGGAAGTCCTCCATCGCCGGGTATAGCACCTCTTCGACCGCACGCGGGAGCCGGTGGATCTCGTCGATGAAGAAGACGTCGTGGGGCTGGAGGTTGGAGAGGATGGCAGCGAGGTCACCGGGGCGCTCCAGGGCTGGGCCCGAGGTGACTCTGAAGTTGACACTCTTCTCGGTGGCGATGATGCCCGCCAGCGTCGTCTTGCCCAGACCCGGCGGACCGGAGAAGAGCACGTGGTCGAGGGCCCGTTCCTCGGTTACGGAGGCGTCGATCGATATCTGGAGACGCTCCTTGACCTGATCCTGGCCGACGAAATCGCCCAGTCTGCGAGGACGGAGCGTCACCTCCTCGGCATCGGTGACCGTTGGGCTGAGGAGGCTCTCTTCCCGACTCACGGCTTGCCCAGGATCTGCAGGGCCGTCTTCACCTGGGCCTCGATCGGGTCGTCCGGGTCGAGGTCGGTGACGACAGAGTTGATCTCGGCCGTCGAGTACCCCAGCCCTTCGAGCGCCTGACGAACCCCGCCGAGGGCGCTGCCACCGATTATCTCCGTGGCCCGGCCGGCGAGCTTGGGCCCCAACTCGAGGACGATCTTCTGTGCCCCGCGTTTACCGACTCCGGGTGCGATGGTCAGCGCATCCGGGTCGTCGCCGGTGATCGCCCGCACCACCTCTTCTGCGGTCATCGAGGCGAGGATGGACATGGCGACCTTGGGCCCGACACCGCTGGCGCCGAGGAGAACGCGGAAGAGGTCGCGGTCTGAGTCGCCGGCGAACCCGTAGAGACTCAGCTCCTCTTCACGGACGTACGTGTGGGTGTGGACCACGATCTCCTCGCCGATCCCGGGCAGCGACGCCAGGTCTCGGGGTGTCATCGCCACCTCGTAGCCGACACCGCCGACCTCGATGAGGATGCCGGCCTCCCGGCTGGAGACGAGTAGCCCGCGGAGACGGCCGATCATCGTCCCACCCGCAGCGGAGCGGCCCGGAGATGACATAGCGCTATCGCCAGGGCATCGGCCGAGTCCGCCGGCTTGGGGGCGTCGGCCAGCCCGAGGAGTTTGGCCACCATGATCTGCACCTGTTTCTTGTTAGCCGAACCATCCCCGGTCACGGCGGCTTTCACCGCCGTCGGGACGTATTCGAACACCGGTATCCGCGCCTTCGCCGCGGCGAGAAGAGTGACGCCCGACGCCCGGCCCACCGACATTGCCGTCTGCAGGTTGCGGTTGGTGAAGACCGTCTCCATGGCGATGACGTCGGGAGCGGTCTCTTCGATCATTCCCACCAGACCGTCGTAGAGCTCGTCGAGACGCTCCGGGGTGTCCTTTTCCTTGTCGGTTCGGATCACACCGGCACAATGTGCTGTCGGTGGGTGGGTTCCCTCGACCAGGCCATAGCCAGTGGTCGAGAGCCCGGGGTCGATGCCCAGGACGAACATATGTTCTATGACGGTAATCGATGAGCGTGGACGCGAGAAGGTATTCGGCGAAGAGGCTGGGCGCTTTGTCTCGGTCACTTACGGGCTGCGATGGTTTCCGCAATGAAGCGGGCATCTTCGCTGATGCCATGGATGATCCCTGACTTGCGGGAGTGAAGCCACGGAAACCCGAGGAAGTAGATCCCGGGAACTGGCGAGATTCCTCTCCTGTGTCTCGGCCGTCCTTTCTCGTCGGCCACTGGAGCGTGTATCCAGTCGAATTCGGCTGTGAATCCGGTGCACCAAACGACCGATCCAACCTCGGCCTGCGTGAGGTCCAGTTCCGTGATCCCCGACTCGGCGACTTCTGGGCCGGCGTGCTCGTCGTTGGGGTCTTCCTCGATCGGCCCGGCGTCGACACCGCTGGAAGTGATCCAATCTTCGATCTTCTTGGTGAACTCCGCTGAGCGCTCATCAGCGAAGGCGATGTGTTCGCCCAGGGAATCGTCCGTCTTCAGCACACCATTCTCCACGTCGCTGAGGCGCCCCATGAGGTGTACCCCGTCACGGGCCATCGACTGCAGGCTGAGGGTGCTCCCAAAACGTCCCACCCCGGACACCTGCGGCTGTGCAACGAATTCGAGCGCAGGGTCAGAGAGATCTTCGACCCCAACATCCCAGAACCCCATGTCTTCCCCCCACTCCACGACGTCACGATGCCGGTACCTCCGGCGGAGCCGCCCCACCTTGCTGGTGCAGAGGTAGACCTCCCGGCCCGCGTGAATCAGGTCCATGGATATCTGGCACCCCGACTGTCCCCCGCCGATGACAACAACCGCACCCGGCGGCAGATGCTCAGGAGAGCGATAGTCGGAAGCGTGTAGCTGAAGGAGCGACTCGGGGAACAACTCGCAAAGCCGCGGGATCTTCGGAGCCTGCATCATCCCGGATGCAATGACGACATTCGTTGCCGTCACGGCATCAACGGTGCCGGCAGCGTCTTCGAAGGTGACGCGAAAACTCTTCCCGTCGGCATCGACTCCCGTCACAGTCACGCCCTCAGCCAGCGGAAGATCGAACTTGGCTGCATAGCGCTCGAAGTATTCGACGAGCTCGTCACGGTGATAGAAGCCGTCGGGTTCGTCACCCTCGTACGGGTCACCCGGAAGGCGATTCGCCCAGTTCGGCGTGTTGACGGCAAACGAGTCCCAACGCTGGCTGCGCCAAGTCTCGCCGACCCGGCCGCGTTCGAGAATGACGAATCTCTGCCCCGAGGCTCCCAAGTAGTAGCCGATACCCAGACCGGCTTGTCCGCCGCCGATCACGACAACATCGAAATGATCCAAGAGAACGCCTCCTCGGCAGTCGGACGATGCAACTTCAGTTGGGGGGCATCGATGTCAACGGAATCCAGTCGACATGTGCCATTGGCGCGGCATGAGATCAAGAGCGGCTTGTCGCCCACGGCAGTGTCCTAGACGGAAACTCCGCCGTCGGTCGTGCGGGTATCGATATAGAACGGCATTGCAGCTCCTTCCGAATGCGCAGAAGGAGAATGGCCGAGAGAGGACTTCTCCGGTCCGAGTGACTTCTACATCGGTTCCCGCAGGCGAAGTACTCGAACTTTCGCGACAAGGTTGACGGGGCGAGGGTAGCTCGCTGTCCCTTTTGCGCATAGACCCGTACGTCCGGCGCGCTCACCAAACTCCTGATGGTCGCCGAATCGGCCATACGGGTCCCCCGCCCGACCCGGATACGAAGTCATCCGATCCATACCCACCATCACAACCTGGTGGGACATCTTCGGCCCGAAAGCGACTATCCCAAGAGAAGAACTCGAAACTTCGGAGCGGTTATCCGAAGTGCTCGGCCAAGCGGCGCAGCTGATCTCGAAACACCCGTCTCGCCATGATCGGGTACGCCCATCGGGCCAGACCCGGCTTTCTCTTGAACGATGCCCTCGTGGTCTGGGTCACCAAAGACTCTCCGTGGTCGCCGGCCACCGTGAGGCTGATCGCCCGCGTCTGGAACCGATCCTCGACCTCCCAGAGGATGCGTCCTTCGCCGAGCTCGACGACCGTCACGTCGACGTCCGATTCCAAGGAACGTCCCCGGGCCTGGACGGTCTGATGGAACCGGAACCGGGACCCCACGTCGACCCCATCGCCCTCGACTTGCTCCACAGAGCTCACGTTGGGGCACCACATCGGGTCGTTTCGGGTGTCGGACACGAAGGCGAAGACCTCGCCGGGGTCGCCGGCGACTCGTGTCGCCACGGTCACTGCTCTGACGGGGAACGTCATCTCGCCATGTTCGCGCACACGAGCGACGCGTAGCCTCCCGAAATGGCCGTCAGAGTCCCTCCCCCGTGGGTGCGTGCCCTGGTGCTCACACCGATCACGTTCGTGGGAGCGCTCGCGGTCACCATCCTCTCCCCCATCCTCCATCTCGTGCTGGCGCTGATCGACGTCATCGATCGCCGCAGCTGGCGGTTCACGAGGATCGTCGGGCTGGGGATCGCCTTCTGTGTCGTCGAGACGTTCGGGCTCATGATGGCCCTGATCCTCTGGATCCTCTCCGGATTCGGCCTCTGGATGAGGACCGAGCCGATACAGAGGATGCACCATTGGGTATTCGGCACGTGGCTCGAGATGATCACCGCGGCCATTCAGACCTTTCTCGGCTTCCGATTCGTCTTCCCCGGCCAGCAGCTGCCGGATGGGCCGGTGCTCGTGTTCAGCCGGCACGCCGGGCCGGGAGACGCCCTGTTGGTCGCCCATTCTCTGATTCGCGTCCACAACCGGAGGGTTCGAATGCTGGGCACCACCAAGCTGTTGTGGGATCCCTTCTTCAACCACGTGGTCCGCCGGCTGCCGTTCCACTTCTGCGAGCAGAACCCCGCCGATCCGGAGAAGGAGCTGGCCGAGGTGAGCACCTCGGCGGCGACCATCGAAGACAACGGGGCGATGATCATCTTCCCGGAAGGCGGGAACTTCACTCCGAGACGCTGGAGCGAGGCGCTCAGCCGTCTCGAGGCCAGGGGCCAGATCGACAAGGCAGACCGGGCCAGGCACATGACCCACGTCCTCCCCCCGCGGACGGCCGGTACCCTCGCCGCGCTCGACGCGGCGCCTGGCGCCAGTGTCGTCTTCGTGGCCCATGTGGGCCTCGACGACATCTTCTCATTGGGCGATCTCTGGTCACGAGTTCCGATCCGGCGAAACGTCCAGGCCACGTACTGGATACCTCAGCGACCGATTGTTGCCGATCAGGTGATCGAGGCGGAATGGCTGTGGGAGCAGTGGGAGCAGTTGGATCGGTGGATCGAAGACCACTCCGAGGGGTGTTCGGCACCCACCCCGTAGATTAGAATCGCGGCTATGAGATCGGCCACGAACAAGCGGAGCCTTCAGTGCAATCTGCGCACGGCTCTCGGGCCCGGAACGCAGTATGTCGGCGTGACCGAGGCCATCCTCAAAGTGGTGGCCTGTCAGGAGAGCACCCGCTCTCCCCGCTACTGCGACAAGCCCAACGCAGTCTTGGACCGTCGCCGTCGCCAGGTGGCGTGACCTAGCCCTCGGCGTCGGGAGTATGTAGCTAGTGGTGGCGTGTGCGACGATCCGATCGGTGTTTCGGGAGGAAGGAGCGGACCTCTTCGAGGTCAACCGCGCTGATCGGGTTTCTCCCGCCGTTCCAGCTCGCTCTCGATCTCACCGATGCGGCCGTCCAGGCGCCCCAACTCCTTTCGGGACTGCGCCGCCAGAGTGACCCACTCCCCGGGCGAAGGGCTCGAGCTTCCACCGCCCATGCTCGTGGCGTAGCCCGTGCGTGTCCCGATCAGGCTCTTTCGCTCCTTTCGAAGCTCGTGCAGCTCGGCTCTCAGCTGCTCGTTGGAACGCGCGGCATCGCGGTCCACCCGATAGTGGGCGGCTTCGGCGCGCAGGGCGTCCCTCTCCTCGAGGAGGGCGAGATGCTCAGAGGATGGCTCCCGGTAGTCCCCATCGAGGGCCGCGTCGATCTCGGCGAGACGCCGGCTCATCTCGAGAAGGCGATCCGCGTCCGTGCTCACGTCTCGGCCAGGACCTTCTCCATGACGACGTCGTCGATGTCGTAGTTGGAGAAGACCGACTGGACGTCGTCGAGGTCGTCGAGGGCGTCGATCAGACGGAGTACCTTCTTGGCGTCGCCCTCCTCAACCGGAACGAGCGTGGAGGGGAGCTGGGTGACGTCGGCGGAGTCGACTTCGAAGCCGGCCGCGACCAGTGCGTCCTTGACGGCGCGCAGATCACCGGCCTCGGTGATGACCTCCCACAAGCCGTCGCCGCCATCTCTGATGTCCTCGGCGCCGGCGTCGAGCGCTGTCAGCATCACGTCGTCTTCGTCCCCACCAACCAGGATCATACCTTTTTGCTCGAACAGGTATCCGACCGAGCCCGGCTCCCCCAGGTTTCCGTTGTGCTTGGAAAAGGTGCTGCGGACGTCGGATGCCGCCCTATTGCGGTTGTCGGTCAGCACGTGGACGTAGAGGGCCACACCGCCGGGTGCGTATCCCTCATAGAAGAACTCCTCGTAGGTGGCTCCCTCCACCTCGCCGGTTCCCCGCTTGATGGCGCGTTCGATGTTGTCGTTGGGCATGGAGGCCGCCTTGGCCTTGTCCACCGCGGTGGCCAGGGCGGGGTTGAAGTCGACGCTCCCTCCGCCTTCACGAGCTGCGATTTCGATCGCCTTGGCGAGCTTGCCGAAGAGCTTCCCCCGCTTGGCGTCCTGACGCCCCTTGCGGTGCTTGATGTTCGCCCATTTGGAGTGTCCGGCCATGGCTCCCTCAGATCATTCCGACCAGCATCCGGTGTACCCGATCGTCACCCGTCAGCTCCGGGTGGAAGGAGGTGGCCAGAATCTTGCCTTGACGCACCATCACCGGGTGACCGTCGATCGAGGCCAGGACCTCGACCTCAGACCCCACCTTCTCGATCCATGGGGCACGGATGAACACCGCATGAAACGGGCTATCGAGGCCCTCGACCTCCAAGTCGGCCTCAAAGGACTCGTTCTGACGACCAAAGGCGTTCCGCCGCACCACCACGTCGAGACTCGCCAGTAGCGGCTGGTCGCCGTCGGTCACGGCAGCGGCGAGCAGAATCATCCCGGCGCAGGTCCCGTAGACGGGAAGCCCGACGTCGATGGCCGATCGCACTGGCTCCAGCAACTCGAATCGCACGGCCATCTTCCCGATGGTGGTCGATTCTCCGCCGGGGAGAATCAGGGCGTCGACCGTCTCCAGCTCGGCAGGAGTCTTCACCTGGAGCGTCTCCACTCCGATGGTCTCGAGAGCCTTGATGTGCTCGCGCACGTCGCCCTGAAGGGCCAGGACTCCGACGCGGCTCATGTCACCAGCCTCGGCGGGCCAGTTGCTCGGCCTCCGAGAGAGTCTCCATCTCCAACCCGGGCATCGCCTCGCCCAACCCGCGTGAGACCTTGGCGACGACTTCGGGCTCGTTCCAGAAGGTTGTGGCTTCGACGATCGCACGGGCGTAGCCCTCGGGGTCAGAGCTCTTGAAGATGCCCGAGCCGACGAAGACCCCGTCGACGCCGAGACCCATCATCAATGCGGCATCCGCCGGCGTGGCGATGCCACCTGCGGCGAAGTTGACGACGGGGAGTTTTCCCGTCTCGGCGATCTCGCGTACCAGCTCGTATGGAGCCCCCATGTCACGGGACGCGGACATGAGTTGCTCGTCCCCCATGGAGGCGATCATGCGGATCTCATTGGTGACGGTTCGCATGTGGCGAACGGCCTCCACGACGTTTCCGGTGCCTGCCTCGCCTTTGGTTCGGATCATGGCCGCACCTTCACCGATCCGGCGGAGAGCCTCTCCCAGGTTGCGGGCGCCGCACACGAATGGAGTGGTGAACGCCCACTTGTCCACGTGATGCTCTTCGTCGGCGGGAGTGAGCACCTCGGACTCGTCGATGTAGTCCACACCGAGGGACTGGAGGACGGCTGCCTCGGCGAAATGCCCGATTCGGCATTTCGCCATCACGGGGATCGACACCGCAGACTGGATCTCGCTGACCTTGGCTGGGTCCGACATGCGCGCCACGCCGCCGTGCTTCCTGATGTCGGCCGGAACTCGCTCCAGCGCCATGACCGACACGGCTCCGGCCTCTTCGGCGATTCGAGCCTGCTCGGCGTCCACGACGTCCATGATGACGCCGCCCTTCAACATCTCGGCAAGGCCTCGCTTGACGCGATCGGTACCTGTTTCCACGTTCTCGAGCTCCTTTGGGTGCCGCGAATTGTACCGCCGGAATGGTTGCTCTCCTAAGAGAGCGCTTCTTGGTACAGCGTGCGATACCGGCCGACGACGTTGTCCCAGTCGAAGGCAGCGGCCCGGGCCCGTCCCCTGTCCCCCAGCGAACGGGCTGTGGCGGGGTCGGCGAGGAGCGACAAGATGGCCTCGCTCAAGGCAGCGACGTCTCCGGCGGGCACCCGCAAGGTCGCTTCATCGCCCACTTCGGCAAAGGCCGGGATGTCGGATGTCACCACGGCACAGCCGGCGGCCATGGCCTCGACGACGACGATGCCGAAGCTCTCTCCGCCGAGATTCGGTGCCACGTAGACCTGACTCGACGCCAGGAGACGTCGTTTCTCTCCCCCGGTGACCGGCCCCATGAACTCGACGCCGGGGCCGTCTGTGGACCGATCGGGGCCCATGACGATCAGCTCGGCATCAGGAAAGACGCTGATGACGGACGGCCAGGCCTCGAGAAGTAGGGAGAGGCCCTTGCGGGGCTCGTCGCGGCCCAGGAAGGCGACGCGGCGCTCGATTCGGCGCTCGGACAGGGCGTAAGAGGCGACATCGACTGCGTTGGGGACGATCCGCACCTCACCCCAGGAGTCGGGCAGGGGCTCGGCCGCAACCCGGCTCACGGCGGTCACGACGCATCGACCCAGCTTTCTCCCCAACCAGGGGGCCACGCGATAGAACCGAGTCACCCAGGGGCGCGGGTCCGCATGAAAGGTCGCCACCGTCGGCCTGTCCACGGAGAGACCCATCCAGCCGACCATGGGGATCAAAGGCTCGTGGACGTGCACCACGTCGACTTCGGACAGAGCGCGTCTGATGCGCCTGAACGGCATTGGGCTGAGCGACAGAGGTGCCTGTGATCGGTTGGCCCTGACCCTGGTCGCCTTCCCTACGGGCACGGTGACGTCGTCGAGTCCGTGAGAGTCGGAGGCCCAACCCACGCCTGCACCCACGAACACGACCTCATCGCCTCTCTCACGCAGGTGTCGCGCCAACTCTCCTGTCAGCTGTTGAACACCGCCGGGCCTGCCGATGTCGTAGGGACAGACGATGCCGACCCTCACTCAGGGCGCCTCCCCGTCGGAGGGCCAGTTGGGCTGGACCAGATGCCACTGCCTGGGTGCCTGGCGGATGATGTCCTCGAGTTGGTGGGCCAGCGCCTGCGTCATGGCAGTCACCTTCTCCGACTTCGACCCGGTCGATGGCACCTCGAGCGGTGGACGGATCACCACCCTGTAACCGCCGTTGGTGAAGTAGCACCCGACAGGCAGCAGGGGTGCGCCGGTTCTGATGGCGAGGGTCGCCGGCCCGGGTGGCAGTGTGGTGGCCTCCCCGAAGAACTCGACCTCTACCCCCTTCCCCTTCAGGTCGCGGTCGCTGAGAATCGCCACCGCCTTGTTGTCCGCGATGGCGCTCTCGAGTCG
>JBAVPF010000245.1:0-4270 GCA_049692815.1 Acidimicrobiia bacterium | reverse complement strand
CTCGCCGACCAGGAGCTGCGTCGCAAAGTGCGGGACGAAGCCAGCGAGAGCATCGAGAAGAGCCAACGTGAATACATACTCCGCCAGCAGTTGGAGGCGATCAAGCGACAGCTCGGCGAAGAGGGTGATGTCTCCTCGGAGTATCGGGAGAAGCTCGAGACGCGGGACCTTCCGGAGAAGGTGGCCGAGGCCATCGCCAAAGAGATCGATCGTCTGGAGAGGATGAGCGAGCAGTCCCCCGAGCATTCCTGGATCCGGACCTGGTTGGACACGATGTTCGACGTCCCTTGGGGGACGAAGACCGACGACCGTCTCGACCTCGATGAGGCGTGGACGGTCCTCGACGCCGACCACACCGGGCTCCACGACGTGAAGGAGCGGATCGTCGAGCACCTGGCGGTGCGCAAGTTGCGCTCCGACCGCGGTCTCACCGACACGGGGCGTGACGGCGGGGCGATCCTTCTCTTGGTGGGCCCACCGGGTGTGGGGAAGACGTCTCTGGGCGAGTCGGTCGCCAGGGCCCTCGGTCGCCAGTTCGTGCGGGTGGCGCTGGGTGGTGTCAGGGACGAGGCGGAGATCCGCGGTCACCGGCGCACCTACGTCGGCGCCAGACCCGGTCGGATCGCGCGAGCCCTCACAGAGGCCGGGACGATGAACCCCGTCTTCCTGCTCGACGAGATGGACAAAGTGGGCAATGACTGGAGAGGCGATCCCTCATCGGCACTCCTGGAAGTCCTCGACCCAGCGCAGAACCACACGTTCCGGGACAACTACCTCGAAGTCGATCTCGACCTCGGCGACGTGCTGTTCATCGCCACGGCGAACGTTGCGGAGACCATCCCGGGACCGCTGCTCGACCGTACCGAGATGATTCGCATCGACGGCTACACGGACAACGAGAAGGTCGAGATCGCCCGGGATCATCTGCTCCCCCGCCAGGTCCGCAATGCCGGGCTCGAGCCGGAGGAGATCGAGGTGAGCGCCGACGCGCTGATGACGATCGTCGACCGTTACACGAGAGAGGCCGGAGTGCGGAACCTCGAGCGTGAGCTGGGCAAGCTCACCCGCAAGGTTGCCACCCGTATCGCCGGCTCGAGCCGACCCGAGGACGGTCGCGTTCTCGTCGACGGTGACGCCGTCCGTGATTATCTCGGCAAGCCGAAGGTCTGGAAGGACGAGGCGTCCGATCGAACCGACGTGCCGGGAGTCGCCACCGGCCTTGCTGTGACCGGCGCGGGTGGCGACGTCCTGTTCGTGGAGGCGACGACGATGGACGGTGAGCGCGGGCTGACTCTCACCGGCCAGCTCGGAGATGTCATGAGGGAATCGGCGCAGATCGCGCTCTCCTACGTGGAGGCCCACGCCGCAGAGCTCGGCATCGACCCGAGCAGACTCGAGAAGGGCCGTTACCACGTCCACGTCCCGGCGGGGGCAATCCCGAAGGACGGCCCGTCCGCCGGCATCACCATGCTCACGGCTCTCGTCTCACTTCTCACGGGGCGCAGGGTGAAAGGAAGCGTCGGCATGACCGGTGAGATCACCCTTCAAGGCAAGGTGCTGCCCATCGGCGGGCTCAAGCAGAAAGTGCTGGCCGCGCATCGTGCCGGGCTGACAGAGGTGATCATCCCCCGTCGCAACGAGCAAGATCTCGACGACGTACCCGAGCAGGTGCGCCAGGACCTGACATTCCACATCGCCGAGCACGCCGGCGACGTTCTGGAGGCGGCCCTGGCCTGAGCGCCTCTCCCCCACCTATGTGCAACGAACACGGCTATACCGTGTTCGTTGCACATAGGTCGAGGCGACCAGAGGCGAATCAGTCGAGGAGCTCGGCGGCGAGAGCTCGGTACCCGGCGATGGGCTCATCCCCGAGCACCTGGATGTTCACATTGTCGGCGCCGGCCTCGAGATGCGCCCTGATGCCAGGCGCCACCTGCTCGGCCGATCCAACCAAGACGACCGCGTCGATGAGCCGATCCCTACCCCCGCCATCGAGATCGTCACGCGTCCAGCCTTCGCGGAGAAGACTGTTTCGATAGTTGCTCAACGCCAGGTATCGGGCGGCGAAAGCCCGGGCCACCTCCAATCCCCTCTCCCGATCGTCGTCGATGACCACGGTCTGCTCAGGAGCGAGGACGACGCCTTCTCCGACGATATCCCGGGCGATCTTGGTGTGACGCGGGGTGGTGAAGTAGGGATGGGATCCCGCGGTGCGCTGCGCGGCGAGCGCCAGGGCGCGGGGCCCGAGGGCGGCGAGGATCATGCTCTGTCGCGGGACACCGGCGCCCTCGAGCTCGTCGAGATAGGCGACCATGGTGTCGTAGGGCCTTCGATACTCCGCGGTCGACTCGGGATGACCGATCCCCACGCCGAGCAGGAACCGGCCCGGATGGCGCTGCTCGATCCGGTGATAGGAGGCGGCAACCGTGGCCGCCTCATCGCGCCACATGTTCACGATGCCCGTGGCAATCCCGATGGTGTCGGTCGCTGCCAGCACGGATTCCACGATCTCGAGGCCGCCCTCCGGCGAGCCTCCCACCCAGTAGGAGCCAAATCCCAGCCTCTCGACCTCGCTCACCAGGTCGGGCGTGGTCTCACTGGCCCGTTTCCAGATTCCGTAGCTTCCCAATGCGACGCTCATTTCTCACCCAACTCGATTCGGTCCCCGGACATTTCCTCCACCTGGCCCACGTATATCGGGCACTCCACGCCGTAGAGCAGCCTGGCGACGAGCGATCCGATCACGAGGATCTGGTCGGGCTCGTCCAGTACCAAGCCGGCAGGCCCGGTCCCCAGGCGCAGTGCCTCGGCCAGCACCGACGACGCCGAGCTCGACCCCCGACCGTGCGGCATCACGACGATTTTGCCAGCGAGTGTCTCTCCGTGCTGGGGATGGGCCCCGTCGATGATGAAGCCGCTCACCGGGTCGTACCCACCCCAGAACGAGAGGGACTCCTCCAGGACGATCACCTCGCCGGCTACACGACCAGGAACGAGAGCTCTCATGCGGACACCCCGGTGGACACCGCTTCACCACGCACCGCCGACTCGACACAATCGGCGAGACTCCCCATGACCACGTCGAAGCCGAGGTTCCCAGGGGCGTAGTAGGCCCACTTGCCCGAGTTGGTCATCACCGACCCCCCGACCTCGCCGATTATCGGCGTTATGTACGTGCAGGTATCGGTGACGAAGGTCGCACCGAATCCCCTCACCTTCCCTGCCGCACCACTCGTCTCCGCCCGATCCAGGACGTCCCGTCCCGTGTTGACGTAGAAGGGCACCCTCGTCTTCCTGCCGGCGCACATCTCCGCCAGAGACTCGATCTCGCGGAGAGAGGCATGCGGGGTGCCCACTGACACCGCACCCAGGCTCTCCGAGGACGAACCGAGTCTCGACAATGCCGTCTCCACCTCGGGGGTTCCAACCCGAATCACCTTCTCGGGTCGGTCCCCTCCCAATGCCTGCTCCGCGGTGGGCGCCTCCGGGGTCACTCCGGCGACATGAAACAATCCGACCGCACCGGATGAGGCGGCCGTGGCACCGAGGGCCCGCAGCCGGTCTTCGTCCGCTCTCTCGTCCAGCCCGGCGATGACTGCTACTGCCGTTCCGGCGACGGCCCCGAGCACGTAGCCGAGGCCGACGTAGAACAGCTCCTCGTCGCGCCACGCGTCCGGAACGGTCACATCGATCAGGATCGTCGCCCGTCGCCCCTCATCGGTGTGGAGCCCTGCGGCCGGGGCCCGTCCGGTGAGGGCACAGCAGATGTCGAGGAAGTCGCCGTATCGATTGGTTCGTGCTCCGAGCACCGAGTTGGCGAAGACGATGGCGTTGGACTCGCCCCAGGCGATCTGCTCGCCCAGCCGGGGACGATCCAGCAGTTGATATGGCGCACAGGTCCAGGTGGGACGACAGCCCATCGACTCATACGCCTGCATCTGCGCCCGGGAGCGCTCGGCATCCTCAGGGTCGGCGTGTACGAGACCCGGGTGTAACAGATCGAGTGAGGAGACATTCAGGGTCGTGGGCACCGAAACGGATCCTCCCGCCGTGGCCAGCTTCCGGGCGAAGTCCAGACCGGCAAGACCGTGATAGAGGCATCCGTCGATGTGAGCACTGGAGATGTCCAGAAGGCCGGGGGCTCCGATTGCATCACCCACAGCGACGAGAAGCTCCATTGCCATACGCCGGGCATCACCCGCCTCGCCGGCGAGGGTGGCCCGGTCGGCTTCGTCGAGACGCATGCCCGCCGTCATCCGGAATCGAGCGG
>JBAVPF010000244.1:0-3980 GCA_049692815.1 Acidimicrobiia bacterium | reverse complement strand
CCCCTGCTGCTAGTGGTTCGTGGTGTTCTGGGGGAAGTCACGCAAAGTCTGCCGGCCATCAAGGCGGTGTCTGGCTGGCGGGACCAGGGCTGGTGGGCGCGGTAGCCGCCGACCGACCGGCGTCTGTTTGCGTGACGATCCCGCTTTTCTGCTGATTGGCGAGGGTGGATCCCCTTCCACAAACGCTGCTCGCCGTCCGGGAGGCACTCATGCAAAGTCGGTCGGCCAAAGACACTGTGCGGGTGAGAGGGCTCGAACCTCCACGGGATCTCTCCCACGGGCACCTAAAACCCGCGCGTCTGCCATTCCGCCACACCCGCGTCGCCTTCGGACCCATATGCGCCGAACGGGGAAACGTGGGTCGCGTGGGACTTGAACCCACAACCTTGAGCTTAAGAGGCTCCTGCTCTGCCAATTGAGCTAGCGACCCGCGTCGATGCTACCGACCGAAGGTTTGCTTCATGAAGTCGACCCAGACCATGGTCGTGAGAAAGGCATCGGTACTTCTTCTCATCCTCAGCCGGCATACGCCTGTGGCCAGATGGTTCTTGCGGTGACCGGTGCCTTCCGGCTTGATGAATGTCTTGGTGAAGTCTGACGCTCTTAGGCCCATTTCGTTCATCCAGAACGTCCGGGCGGCGTTCTCGTCGTTGTCGTAGTGGAGATTCATTGAAGCGGCGAAAGTCGCCGTTGGGTCCAGGTAATGCCGAGTCCAGGACATGAACAATCGGAGTGCCTCGGGCTCTGAGTGGGTCAACTCCAATCGACGAGAGGTCTTGCTCCCTTCGCCCCAGTAGAGGGCTACTCCAGCAGTCCAGAATGGGTCCATGGCAAGGGACTCGCAGGCTTCCCGGGCTCGGGCCTCCAGCCGCTTGATCTGGGCATGCCGTTTCCTCTGAGTGTCTCGTGGCCTTCCCACGATCTGGCCGGTACGCCTTCTGATTGCCTCGACCTGCTCCGGAGTCAGCGCGACATCCTGGCACCATGTCGCCAATGTCGATTTCTTGACGGGGATCAGCTCCATGATCTCCCCGTATGACAGGCCGAGCCGTCTCAGGTCTCTCCCCAGCTCCCGTCTATCCCAACGGGAGGATGATTCGTATGTCCTCACCCGCTCGAGAACTTCGGTCTCGAGTTCCATGGGACGAACGTACGTAAGGACTGTGACAGGAATCGAGCGGCAAGTAGCCTTACCCACGAATCGGGCTGTGGCGCAGTTTGGTAGCGCGCGTGCTTTGGGAGCACGAGGTCGTCGGTTCAAGTCCGACCAGCCCGACCAGCCATTTACAATGACCAAGCCGCGGGTGTAGCTCAATGGTAGAGCTCCAGCCTTCCAAGCTGGCGGTGAGGGTTCGATTCCCTTCACCCGCTCGAATGGGCCGCCCCCAACGGGTCGAGTCA
Organism: Acidimicrobiia bacterium; assembly: GCA_049692815.1. Lineage (GTDB taxonomy): Bacteria > Actinomycetota > Acidimicrobiia > Spongiisociales > ZC4RG35 > JANQRA01. The sequence continues at coordinate 2,579 of JBAVPF010000244.1, read as the reverse complement.
AAGTCCCTAGCCCCTGTAGCTCAACTGGATAGAGCAGCGGACTTCTAATCCGCAGGTTGGGGGTTCGAGTCCTCCCGGGGGCGCTGCCTCCCCTCTTGGGGAGTGGCGAGCCCATTCGCCGCATGGTGGCCGTAGCTCAGCCTGGTAGAGCACCTGGTTGTGGTCCAGGATGTCGCGGGTTCAAGTCCCGTCGGTCACCCCATCAGGGCCGCCCGGCAAGGCCGGGCGGCCCGTACTAGGTACCGAGTACGGAGTACCGGGTACTGCGAGCCGAGCAAGGAAACGAATGACAACCAGCGTCACAGAGACAGGTCTCTTCGAGCGAACCGTCCGGTTCCAGTTGACCGACGAGCAGATCAACCAGGCGAAGAAAGGGGCCGCCCGCAAGCTCTCCCAGGAGGTCAAGATCCATGGCTTCCGTCCGGGCAAGGCACCTTTGCCGATCGTCGAAGCGACCATCGGCGCCGACAGGGTCCGTCAGGAGGCGATTGAAGACTTGCTCAACCCGGTACTTACCGAGGTACTCGCCGAGGAGGACCTGAGACCTGCGATCAACCCCGAGTTGGAGTCGATGGATGACGTGGATGGTGGAGTCGAGGTCGAGGTGAGGGTGACTCTGTGGCCGACCGTCGAGCTTCCCATGTACAAAGATCGCAACGTCGAGATAACCAACCCGGCCGTGACCGAGGAGGAGCTGGCCGCACAGACGCGGCGGATGCTGGAGCAGTTCGCCACGGTGGAGGAAGTGGAGCGGCCCGCCGAAGAAGGTGACTTCGTCTCCATCGACCTCGAGGCGTCGCGTGACGGTGCGGATATCGAAGAGGCCAAAGCCGAAGACATCCTCTACGAGGTGGGATCCGGTCTCCTGGTGGAGGGCATCGACACCGAGATCGTCGGCACCGAGGCCGGTGACCGGATCACATTCACCGGGCCACTGCCCGCCGGCTTTGGTGAAAGGGCGGGTGAGGAAGTGATGTTCACGATCACCGTGCACGAGGTCAAGGAGCGGATTCTCCCCGAGTTGAACGACGAGTGGGTCGACGAGAACACGGAGTTCGACACAGTCGAAGAGTTGAACGAAGCCCTCGCCGACAGTCTCGCCGAGGCCAAGCTGCGCGCCGTGTCGCGCGAGTACTCGGAGAAGGCCTTGAGCACTCTTCGTGACCAACTGGAGCTGGAGCTTCCCGAGGGTCTGGTCCGGGCCGAGATGGACCGCCACCTGCACGATTTCGTTCATCGTCTGGAAGACGCCGAGTTGTCACTCGACGACTACTTCCGGACCTCCGGCATGACCCAGGAGGCATTCCTGTCCGATCTCCGAAGTCAGGCGGAGCTGTCGCTCACGAACCGGCTGATCCTGGACGCGGTGATAGAGGCAGAGGAGATCACTGTCACCGAAGAGGAACTGTCGGGCGCCATCCAGACGCTGGCCGGTCGGGCGGAGGATCCGGTGTCGTACCTCAAGTCCTTTCGGGAGAGCGGTCAGGAATTGGCCCTTGCCAGTGATATTCTCAGAAACAGAGCGCTGGACGCGATCCTCTCGGGCGCCAACCCGGTCGACGAGGATGGGAATCCGGTCGATCTGAGCCTGAAGGTCAGGGAAGTCGAGGCCGAGATCGTCGATGACGACGAGCCGGCCGAGGAGGAAGAGGAATGAGAGCCGAAAACTATGTGATCCCCACCGTCTTCGAACAGACGAGCAGGGGCGAGCGGTACTTCGACATATACAGCCGGCTCCTCAAGGACAGGATCATCTTCCTGGGCACGCCGATCGACGACAACATCGCCAACCTGATCATGGCCCAGCTCCTCCATCTCGAGTCAGACGACCCGGACAAGGACATCTTCCTCTACATCAATTCGCCCGGCGGCTCGATCACGTCGCTCTTCGCGATCTACGACACGATTCAGTACATCAAGCCCGACGTGAACACGGTCTGCATGGGGATGGCCGCGTCCGCGGCGGCCGTGATCCTGGCCGGGGGTGCCAAGGGCAAGCGCTTCGCACTTCCTCATGCCCGGGTCATGCTCCACCAACCGCATGGTGGAGCGCAGGGCCAGGCAAGTGATATCGAGATCCAGGCCCGGCTCATCGTCCAGATGAGAGAGCAGCTCAACCAGATCCTCGCCGATCACACCGGGCAGGACTTGGAGAAGATCTCTCAGGACACCGAGCGGGACTACTGGATGCTCGCTGCCGATGCGAAGGACTACGGAGTAATCGACGGAGTTCTCACTCGTCGCGAGCTCACCGCGGTAGCCTCTGCGTCCGACTGAGCGGAGGATCGAGCACAGATGGCAAGACTGGGTGATGGAGGAGAGCTGCTCAAGTGCAGCTTTTGCGGCAAGTCCCAGAAACAGGTCAAGAAGCTCATCGCCGGTCCCGGTGTCTACATATGTGACGAGTGCATAGACCTCTGCAACGAGATCATCGAAGAGGAGTTCTCTTCGTCTGAGGAGATTTCTTTCACCGAGCTGCCCAAGCCGTCGGAGATCAAGGACTATCTCGACGACTACGTGGTGGGCCAGGAAGAGGCCAAGAAGAAGCTCTCGGTCGCGGTCTACAACCACTACAAGAG
>JBAVPF010000243.1:0-15294 GCA_049692815.1 Acidimicrobiia bacterium | reverse complement strand
GAACAACCGTGCGTTGAGCGGACAGGTGGCGAGTCTATATCTCGGTTTCATGGGGTGGCAACTGATCTGTCGTCGAGTCGATCGTGACATGGGATCATCGCAACTTGAATCGCTGGATCTTCCCCGTCGCCGTCCTGGGAAAGTCGTCGACGAACTCGACCACGTGGGGGTATTGATACCTGAGGAGCGTCTCCTTGCACCATTCCTGCAGCTCGGCCACGAGCTCGTCGGAAGGGGAGGCCGAGGGGGTGAGGATGATCGCCGCCTTGATCCGGGAGACATCGTCGATCTGGACACTCACCACCGCCGCCTCGTGGACCGCTGCGTGCTCCATGAGCCGGTTCTCGATCTCAATCGGGCTGACCCAGAGGCCGCCGACCTTCATCATGTCGTCGACACGACCCTCGTAGACGTAGCAGCCGTTTGCGTCCCGGTGGTAGCGATCGCCGGAGGCGAACCAGCCCAGAGAGAGCTTCTCGGTAGTCCGCTCGCTCTGATGCCAGTAGTGGCTCAAGGCGCTCGGGCCGCGAACCCACAACTCGCCGGCCACTCCGTCGGCGACGGGCTCTCCATCCTCGTCGCGCAATTCGATCTCGTAGCCGTCGACGGGGTCACCTGATGTCCCTGGTTGCGCGGTGCCCGCCTTGTTGGAGCAGTAGATGTGCAACATCTCGGTGGAGCCGAGCCCGTCCAAGATCTCGATTCCGGTTCGTTGATGGAAGCGACGCCAGGTCTCCGGCGGCAGTGGCTCGGCGGCGGACACCCCCAACCGAACCGACGACCAGTCGGTGTCGTCGAAGCCGTCGTGGGCCAGTATCGCCGCATAGAGGGCGGGGACCGAGAAGTAGATGGTGGGCAAGTGCGAGCCGACGCGTTCCAGGAGCTTGTCCGGTGTGGGGGCACCGGTGGAGTACACCGTCGTTGCGCCTACCGAGAGTGGGAAGCTGAGGCTGTTCCCCAGACCGTAGGCGTGGAACATCGGCGTGGAGGAGTACATGACGTCCTGCTCGGTGATCCCCAGAGTCGGCCTGGCGTAGTTCTCACACGTGGCCAGGACGTTGGCATGACGGTGGACGACTCCCTTGGGCGCGCCGGTCGAGCCCGAGCTGTAGAGCCAGAACGCCATGTCGTCGGGATGGGTCGGCAGCGGGTCGATGTCGTCGTCACCGTCGGCCAGCCACTCGTCCATCGAGAGTGCATCACCGGCGTCACCATTGGCTACGACGAGACGCACTCCGGGCCGTGTGGCCACTTCAGGTCCGACCTTGTCCACGAATACCGAGTCGACGACCGCGGCGACCGCGTACGAGTCATCCAGGAAGTACCCGAAGTCCTGTTGCCTGGCCAGGAAGTTGACCGGGATCGGTACCGCCCCGATGCGCATGGCACCCAGGAAGGTGGCGGGGAAGGCAGGCGTGTCGTCGAGCACAACCAGTATCCGCTCCTCACGCCTGACACCGATGTCCCGGAGCCGGGAGGCGACCCGACTCACCAGCCTGCCGAGATCGGAGTAGCTGAACCGTCTGTTGTCGGCGGTGATGATGGCGGTCTTCTCGCCGCGACCGGCCTCGAGGTTGGCGTCGACGAGGGTGCTGACGTTCGCCGTGGTCTGCATGCGGCCGGCCCGACCTCAGCCTCTTCGTGAGCCGGGGGGCGTCGTCCGGTGCCGGGGGAAAGGGGATCGTGGTGCGGCACCCTGGGCAGTGGTCATCTCGCTCACCGACGCTAGCCTCCTCACAGCCGTGGCGCTCGGTTGCACCGTGCTCATGCGGTGCTCGATCGGGCGGGACTGTAACCGCTGCCTGACCGGCCAGTCAAGGGTCTTCGGGCTGTCCGGCACATCCTCGTTCCGCTCCCTGCCTCAGGGGAGCTTGACGTACTCGAAGTCGGTCGCCTGCTGATTTATCCCTTTGTTCGGCGGTGCGATCCATGGAGCGAACACGCCCTTCTCGAACTGGGGTTGCATGATCGACTCGATGTAGGCCCGGTCGTCTCCGGTCGGCAGCCACTCGTCCTTGGAGCCCTCGAAGACGTCGTGGGTCAGTACCTCGCCCGACGGGGAGACCGGGAGATCTGCGAACTCGCCGATGCCCCGGTTGAAAGCCACATGGGGGAGAGTGATCTCGAAGTCGATGCCGTGACTGGCGATCTCCTTGTTCCACCGGCCGATGCCGGCGAGGCAGTCCTCCATGAAGTCGTCGCGCAGGCGGGCATTGAGACCGTTGAGTGCGGGGACCTCGACTTGTCGCAGCTCGCCATCGACGAGTTTCATCACCGGGTAGGTGTCGTCACGGAGTTGGTGGTCGTCGTCGATCCGCTCTTCGTGGTAACGCGCCTTCAGGCCGGCGTTGAAGAAGTTCGCCGCGTTCGTCGACTCCTCGGAGCCGAAGAGATCCAGTGTCAGCGAGTAGTGGAGGTTCACCTTGCGTTGGACGGCGGGAAGGTCTATCACGCCTAGCCTCCGCACCGCGTCGGTGTCGTAGGGGTCCTCGACACCGCCGGCGGCCATGGCCCGAGCGGTCGCCTCGACTATCCGTTTCACCCCGGTGTAGCCCACGAACATGTGATGGGCCTCCTCGGCGAGCATGAACCGGCACGTCCGGGAGAGTGGGTCGAACCCGGATCTCGCCAGGGCCTCGAGCTGCATCTTGCCGTCCCGGTCGGTGAAGTAGGTGAACATGAAGAAGGAGAGCCAGTCAGGTGTCTCTTCGTTGAAGGCGCCGAGCATTCGGGGGTGCTCCTCGCTCCCTGACGACCTGAGCAGGAGATCGTCCGCCTCCTCACGGCCGTCCCGACCGAAATACTTGTGGAGGAGGTAGACCATCGCCCACAGATGCCGGCCCTCCTCGACGTTGACCTGGAAGAGGTTCCGCATGTCGTAGAGAGATGGGGCGGTGGCGCCGAGATGCTTCTGCTGCTCGACCGATGCCGGCTCCGTGTCGCCCTGGATCACGATGAGCCTGCGCAACATGGCCCGGTACTCGCCGGGGACTTCCTGCCAGACCGGCTCACCGACATGGGCACCGCACGGGATGCGTCTGTCTTCCTCTTCTGGGGCGAGCAGGATTCCCCACCGGTACTCGGGCATCCTCACATAGCCGAACTTCGCCCAACCTTCCTTTTCGACGCTGATCGCCGTTCGCAGGTAGACGTCGGCCATCTGAAAGCCCTCCGGGCCCATCGACATCCACCAATCGATGTAGCCGGGATGCCATTTCTCCAAAGCCCTCTGCAGCTTGGAGTCGTCCTTCAGTGCCACGTTGTTCGGGATCAGGGCGTCGTAGTCCACGTCCTGCCAGCTCATCACACCCTCCTCGTGTCGTAATCGGGGCGCAACCCCGTCCCATATCTCCTGAGTGCTCCACTCTCCCCCGAGGCGTTGGGTCTCTGGAAGACCCAGTTCTGCCAGGCGGTGAGACGACCGAAGATCTTGGTCTCCATCGTCTCCGGGCCCGGGAACCGGAGGTTCGCCTCCAGACCGGTCAGCCCGTCGGGCGAGAAGGCCGCCCGCTCTTCGAGCATGATGCGAAGCTCGTCGTCCCAATCGAGGTCGTCGAAGGCATCGGTTATCAGCCCGGACTCCAGGGCGCCTTCTGCGTCGAGCTTCTCGCCTATCGCCTGCCGAGCCTTATCCAGGCCCTCTTCGTCGCCCCAGAAGCGGGTCTCCATCCTGGACAGCCCGTTCGACATCGGGAAGGCGAACCGATTCGAGTCGGTGAAGACGATGTTGGCCGGGCCACCTCCATTCTCGAACCGCTCGCCGAGGAGCATGTAGGAGCGGTCGGCCGCCAGCACGATCTCGGCGAGGAGACCGGCGAAGCAGCTTCCCGGCTCCACCAGTGTGACGATTGTGCGGGAGGTGAGGTCGACCCTTCGTAACACCCGGGCCCAATAGAGCAGCACCTCGCGGACCAGCCAGTGGTCGCTTCGGCTGACCAGGAAGGCGTCGTGGGCGAGAACGTGGCCCAGGTCGCCCCGGGTGCGGAATACGAGCGTGCCCAGCTCCAGCTCGTTGGCGCGGAGGTGGAGGATGGCGTCGTCGAGCTCGCGGGCGAGGCGGAGTGGCCAGAAGTCTGCTCCGATGGCGACGGCTGCTTCACCGTCCCCCGGTGGCGGACCCTCGGGCCCGGTGATCTCGATGGAGGCGGTGTGGCTCCCCCTGTCGAGCTCGACCGCGACCAGTGAGTATGTGATCTTGTCGTCGTCGATGGCTCGGTCCAGCGGGGTGAGGGCGACGCCCGCCGCATCCGGGGGACGGTCGGACCTGCCGGCGTACTCGTCTGCCCGCCGGGACACGGTCCCGTCGAATACCGGAGCGGAGACCAGCTCATCCACCAAACCCCAGTCCTTCGCTCTCGCTCCCTTGATCCCTTCCTCCAAGGTGCAGAACACGTCGGCGCGATCACGTCTCACATGACGTTTGTCGGTGAGGCGGGTGAGCCCACCCGTCCCGGGGAGGACACCGAGAAGCGGGACCTCGGGAAGCGACACTGCGGCGTTGCGGTCGTCGATCAGCATTATGTGGTCGGTGGCGAGGGCCAGCTCGTAGCCGCCTCCTGCCGCGTTCCCGGAGAGAGCAGCGAGGTAGGCCTGGCCGGAATGCGCCGTCGCGTCCTCGATGGCGCTCCGGGTCTCGTTGGTGAACTTGCAGAAGTTGACCTTGAGCGGGTGGGGGGCGGAGGCGAGCATCCCGATGTTGGCTCCGGCGCAGAACATGCGATCGAGGACCGATCCGATGACCACGGCACCGACCTCGGGGTGTTCGAATCGAAGACGTTGCACCGCGTCGGCAAGCTCGATGTCGACGCCCAGGTCGTAGGAGTTCAGCTTCAGCTCGTACCCGGGGTTGATCCCTCCGTCGGGGTCGACGGCCATGTCGAGATAGGCGACCCTTCCCTCGATCCTCAATCGCCAATGCCGGTAGCGATCGGGATGCGTTTGGAAGTCGATCATCACCCCGAATCCTATCCTGACCGGGCGGTCAGGACAAACCGCCTGTTTTCTCGTACAGAGGGGGAGCGGTACCCTCGATGCGGTGCGCGACGTCCTGACCTCGGATCGCAGTTCGCGCGAGATGGAGATCATCCGCTCCGCCTACCGCACCATGGCCCGCCATGGGTCACATCGGATGTCGCTTCAGGACGTCGCCGACGAAGCAGGGGTCTCCAAGGCTCTCCTCCTCTACCACTTCGGTACCAAGGACGCCCTCCTCCTCGCCGCGATGAAGTGGGCCGTCGAGAGGACGGATGAGCGGATCCGAAGTCGTCTCGAGTCAGGAGGGTCGGCTGAGGATCAGATCACGGCTCTGGTCGACGCGATCTTCATCGACCCCGAGGCCAACCGGCTCTTCTACATGTTCTATCTCGATCTGATCGAGCACGCCGGCCGGGTCCCCAGCTTCGGCGAGCTTTCGATGATGCTGACCAGGATCATCAACGGCCTGTATGGCGAAGTCATCGGGCGCGGGGTGGAAGAGGGAGTCTTCGACGTGCCCGACGTGGAGGTCGCCGCCCGTGACATGAGGGCTCTCATCGAAGGCACGTTTCTTCAGTGGATCCAGACCGATGAATGGCGGGAGAGTCACCAGGCCTGGAAGGAGCACTGCCGGGAGGGCCTGCTCCGGCTTCTGGGGGCGCGGGCTCTCTAGCCGCTCGTCGGTCCCGGGAGGTCAGACCCAGGGCCCGTCCACCCAGCCGTCCAGGTCGTACTCGGCCATGCATGCCTTCACCAGCTCGACCATCTGATCGAGCGATCCCCTCTGCTCGGCGAAGTCGACGACGTTGAGCCGAACCAGCTCGGGGCTTCCGCCGTAGTTGCGCTCGTAGAGGGTGTGCCGGCCGCCGAACTCGCTTCCGATCGCATCCCAGAGGAGCTTGAAGAGCTTGATCCGCTCCTCGGCCGAGCCGGTCGAGCCCCGGTAGTAACGATCGATGAGTGGCCGTAGCTCGTCGCTCTGGAGGTCCTTGTGGCTGGAGGGGACGACAAGAGGGCTGCCACCGAGGATCTCACCCGCCACCTGCTCCACCTTGGGCCATGCCATGGCGCCGAAGAGACGCACCAACACGCCGTATTCGAGCTTGGGGATGGCCATCCCGCCCGGTCCTTCCTCGGGGTCCAGTGCCAGGGCCGTGGTGAGCGCCCACATGAGGTTCCCCCAGCCCATGAGCTCCCCCAGTTGGGCCCGCACTCCCCGGAATCCCGACGTCCCGTTGGCTTCCAGAGCCTGGGCGATGAGCCCGCACATGAAGTCGAACTTCACGGCCAGACGGGTCCCCGACTGCAGCGTGTAGCGGTTCATGAAACCCGAGGCCGCGTAGAAGCCGGTGGCTTTGGCGATGTCCCTGAAGACCAGGACGTTCTCCCAGGGGATGAATGCGTCGTCGAAGATGACCACGGCGTCGTTCTCGTCGAACCTGGAGGAGAGTGGGTTGTCCCAGGGGGATTGGGCGGAGGCCTCGTAGGACCGTCGCGAGATCAGCTTCATCCCGGGGGTGTCCATGGGGGCGATGAACACCAGCGCATAGTCCTCGGACTTTCCCTTCTCGAGCTGAACGGCCGCGTTCTGGGCAACAAACGTGGCATGGGTGAGCGCCGATCCGGTGGCCAGCATCTTGGCTCCTCTGACCACCATGCCGTCGTCCCGCTCCTCGATGGCGTGCAGATAGACGTCCTCGACCTCGTGCACCGCCTTGTCACGGTCGATCGGCGGGTTGATGAGGACATGGTTGAGGAACAGGACCTGGGAGGCGTAGCGGGAGTACCACGCCCGGGCGGTCGTCTCGAAGGGGCTGTAGAACTCGGGCGCTGCCCCGAGAGTCGCCATGAACGCGGCCTTGTAGTCGGGGGAGCGTCCCATGAAGCCGTAGGAGAGACGGGCCCAGGCAGCGATGGCGTCGCGTGCGGCGTGGAGCTCCTCTGGTGAGTAGCTGGGCTTGAAGAACTTGTGGGTGATCGTGCCGAATCGGTCCTCGCCCAGGAGGATCTCGCTCTGCTCCGGATCGTGGAGGGCGTCGTACAACCGGGCGATCGAGCGCGCCGAGTTGCGAAAGGCCGGATGGGTGGTCACGTCCTCGACCCGCTCCCCGTCGATGTACACCTGACGCCCGTCGCGCAGGCTCTCCAGGTACTCGTCCCCGGTCAGAGCCTCGATCCGACCTTCGCTCATTGGGCGGCGCTCAGGGCCTGGCGGAGCTCCTCGGGCCAACTTCGCTTTTCTCCTGTGCCGCGATCGATGAGGACGGCAACCATCCTTCCATTGGCCACCTGCCCCGATGCAGTGCTCACGTCTATGTCGTAGGTGATCGATGTGGTCCCCAGCTCGCCAACGGCGAGGGTGATGTCGACGACCTCGTCGAAACGGAGAGGCACCCCGAACTCGAACTCGGTACGCACCCGCGGCGTCGCGCCAAACGTCTCGTCGATTATCCCGAGCCGGCGGTGGAGCTCTGCCTCCGCCTCCTCGGCCCAGCGGATGACGACCGAGTGATGCCAGATGCCGGCGGCATCGGTGTCCATCCACTGCACGCGACGGCTTATCGAGATCCACGCCATCATGGCTCCAATCCCTTGATGAACCGCACCACCTCATCGGTCACCAGGTCGGGGTGGGAGAGATGGGGCGAGTGCCCGGCGTCGGGGACCATCACCCTTCGGGCAGGCTCGCCGAGGGCGGCATCGATCGCTTCCAGTTGTCGCTCTGTCCCGTACTCGTCCGCCACTCCCTGTATCAGCATCGTCGGACAGTGGACACCGCTCAGGTATTCCTCGATGCTCCAGTCCCGAAAGGCGGGGTCGAGCCAGATATCTGCCCAACCGCGAAACGTGGTCTCTGGATCGGTGTGGTACTTGGCCATCTTCTCGTGCAGATCCGAGCTTGGGAAGGCTTCCCGCATAGTGGCGATGGAGCTGATCGACTGCTGTTCGACGAACACGTGTGGCGCTATGAGCACCAGGGCCTCGACGGGATGGCCGGCGCCGGCGTAGATGAGGGCGATGGAGGCGCCGTCGGAGTGCCCGACCAGCACCGGAGGTGCGGCATCGAGTGCCGAAAGCACGTGCGGCAGCACTTCGAGTGCCTCGGCGTGCATGTAGTCGGGTTTCCTCGGCTCGACGAGCGGTGTCGACCATCCGTTGCCATACCTCGAGTAGACCAACCCGGGCCGGCCGGTGCCGGCGACCACGTCGTGGGGGAAGCTGCGCCAGAGATCGACACTGCCCAGACCTTCGTGGAGAAACACGAGGGGACCCGCCGAAGAGACTCCATCCAGCCTCCGCAGATGCAGCCGCTGCCCGGCGAGATCGATGAGCTCGGCGGTGGGGAGCGACGGCATGGCCCGCCAGCATACGACGGGGGCTCCGGTCCTCGGCAGGAGAGCACGGCGAGGTCCGGATGACTGCTCATGTTTCGGTGGGTCGAGACTGGAAGCGGGTGGGGTCAGGCCCCCACCGCCTTGGACAGGATCGCCCGCACGTCGCACGGTGATCCGTCGTCGACCCAACTGACGAAATGGTCCGGTCTGACCAGGGCAAGTCGGGTCGCATAGCCCGACATACCGGCACGGACCACCGCCAGCGGCACACCGAGTTGGTCGGCCGCCGCCTCGAACGAGGCGACCGTCTCCGACTGCGGATCCGACGTGACCAATGAGAATCCCGTTCCCAGCGCCTCGAACAGCTCGTCCTTGTCAGGTGTCTCCGCGGGAGGCAGGTGGTGACCGGGCCGGGCCTCGAAGCTGTGCGATCCCACGGCCCCTGGCGATCCATCACCGAGGACGATCGGCGAGCCCTCGTAGTGAGGCTCGAACTCACTGACGGCTCGGTTAGAGCCTGCCCTGCGCCCCTCCCATGCCTCGGCGAAGTCAGCCTCGTCCAGCTCAGGGTCATGCCGGTTGATGAAGGCACGGTCGTTCTCGATGAACGCCTCGATGAAGTCATGTGCCGTGGACACGAACACGGGCCGGCGCTCTTCGGTGTAGGAGGGCAGGAGACCCTGCCCTCCCCAGCCCTCTATCACCGCTCCCAGCTTCCATCCCAGGTTGCGCACGTCCTCGAGACCGAGGTTGATCCCATATCCCCCGTAGGGAGGGTGGCTGTGGGCGGCGTCGCCCGCGATGAAGATCCGGCCCATCTGGTAGCTGTCGGCCACGGCGAACCTCAGGTCCCAGAACCCGACGTAGTCGAGGTCCAGCTCCACGTCGGCGCCAACCGCGGCGGCGAGCAGTCCGCGGCAGTCGAGGGTCTCGACGGTGGCATCGGGTGCGACCGGAGCATGGAAGAACCACTGCTCGCCGACGTCCACCCGCCCCAGGAAACGCCAATAGCCGTCGAGATCGGGGTGAAGGACGTTGAAGAACGAAGCCTGACCGAATCTCTCTTCGAGCAGCGCGTGCAACTCCCTGGAGCGAAACACGATCAGAGCCATCCTCCGGTCGTGGTCGGAGCGCTGCTCTTCGATTCCGGCTCGCTCCCGGACGAGCGAATGGCTCCCATCGCATCCCACCGCGTAGTCGGCCTCGATCATCCCCTCCGGTGTGGTGAACACCACACCCGAGCCGTCCTGTGTGACATCGATCGCCGGGGTGCCTTGCCGCACCGAGACGGACCACAGCTCTGCCACCCGGGCGCGGAGCACCGCCTCCGTCCGATACTGGGGAAGCCGCTCGTTCCCAGTGAAGTAGTACGGGTCGACACTGCTGCGTCGGAACCAGGGATGCGAATACGGGCTCAACAGGTCGCCGTATGCATTTACTCCCACCGCCGGATAGTCGGGTGGCATCACCCGGGCCGCCCGGACCTGGCTTTCCACGCCCCAGACCCGGAAGTGCTCCATGGTGCGTTGTGTCAGGTTCTGGCCCTTGGGGATGTCGTGGAGAGTGTCTTCCTTCTCGAGCACCACCGCGCTGATCCCGCGCTTGCCCATCTCCAGGGCGAGGCCCATGCCGACCGGGCCACCGCCGACGATGGCGACCCGCGCTCGCCCTCCTAGCCCGGGCGACACATCATGCCGATCGTGGCGGTTTCTCGTTCAGCTGTCGCTGCGCCAGCCTCTCGCATAGGACTCGCGGGCGTCCCTCGAGTACGGGGTCGGAGTCACTCTGACCCGGATCGCCGTCTGCTGATGACGTTCCACCGTGGTCTTGGCGGTCCCGCCGTTCTCCTCACCCCAGACCAGGGTGAGCTCGTCACCCACCTCGATATCGGGGTCCACGGTTCCGAGCGAGATGAATGCGCGGTCGTTGAACGTGTAGCCGCTGAACATCGAGAAGCCCACGACGTCGTTGCCACGCATGACGGCGTCATATGTGGCCGAGGTGTAGTTGGAGAGTGGCAGGTCGAGGTACTTGTAGTTCTCGCCGGGCGGCTCGAACAGTGAGGCCCACACCTTGACGACATCTGCGGGATCCCATTCGAACGTCACCTTCTTCCGCTGTGGCTGGTCGGCCATGGCCTCCAGTGCCGCGCGCCCGATGAAGTCGTGGTCGAACTTGACGTAGAAGCCGTATCCGAGCGCATGCGGGGTCAGGTAGTAGTCCTCGATGTCGTCGGAGACGAAGCTGCCGCCTATGGAGCCGCTCGCCTCGTAGCTCTCGGCCGGCAGCCATTCCCGGTAGGCCTTCATCTCGTCGCCGCTGTACACGGCGGGGAGGGGGGAGGGGATCCACCCCGACTCGAGAGTGTTGGTGGCATAGGCGCGAGCACCCACCTGGGTGAGCCCGAACTCCTCGCCCGCCTCCAGGATGGCCGCCTTGATCTCGTCCATCTCCGAGTAGGGGCCCCAGATCTCGACTCCGGGCTCGCCGGCCATTCCGTGTCGGAGCGCCGGCACCTGACGTCCTGCGACCTTCATCGAGCCGACGTGGAAGAACTTGATGTCGTCCAGGGGGGCTCCGTTCAGCTTCTCGATGATGTGACGGGCATTGGGGCCCTGGATCTGGAATCGGTAGTGACGACGCACCACCGGCTTGTCCCCGGCCCGGGATGGCGACCGGTCGTCACGCTCGAGTGTGACGTCGTAGTCACCCGTCTCGCCGTGGAACTGGGTCCAGTTGACTGAAGGAACCCGCCCCACCATGTTGAACTTGTCTTCGGCCAGGCGGAAGAGGATGACGTCACCGATGACATGGCCGCCGTAGCTGCATGGCACGAAGTGCTTCGCCTTCGTGGTGTCGAAGTCGGCGAAGCTGTTGATGGCCAGATTCGACAACAGGTCGAAGGCATCCGGTCCCTCGACGGTCAACTCCGCCATGTGATGTGACTGGTCGTAGAGGACCGCCGACTCCCGCCAGGCCCGCTGCTCGTCGCGCCAGTTGGTGAATTCCGGGGCCACCACGGGGTAGACATATGCGCCTATCTGTGAGTTGCGCAGCATCTGGACCGGGTTGTCCGCTGCCGCCAATACGTCCTCGAGACTCCGGTTGCTCAAGGTGTCCTCCTTGCTCGTCGTCGCGGTGCAGACGGCTGCCGGTGCCCGGTCGCCGCCAACCCGGCATCTCTATACTCGCTCGGGTTCGTGTGTCGCACGTCTGTCCGCTGAGCGTACACCCGGTGTCGACCCACGAACGCGGGACATGATCCGACGCTAGACGAGAGACCCGATGAGCGCAGCGCCCGACATCCTGGGGTCAGACCCACGCCCTCCATTCTTCCCGGTGTCCAACGCCGCAGATCTGGGGCTGGAAGCCCCCGACGATCGGCTCGGCCTCTCCGTTCGCACCTGGGTCAGGGCCCTGGCAGGGATGCAGAAGGAGGCGCTGGTCGTCAACGGGGCGACCGGCAGAGCCTGGCGGCTCGTGAGCGACGAAGGCCCCTACCTGGACGGTCACGACCGGGCTCCGTGCCCTCTCTGCTCCTTCGTCACCGGCATGGTCTCCTCGTATATGAACGCGATCGACGGCTATGCCCTCGACCGTGGCCTCGATATCGACGATCTCGAGCTGACCCTGGCGAACCAGTACACGATGGAAGGGTCGGCGTTGCAGGGGACGATGCTCGGCGGTGCGCTGACTCCTGAGCTGTCGGTTCGGATCGCCGCCGATGCGGATACGTCAGACCTGGACGAGCTGGTGCGTCGCGCCGTGGCGGCCGCTCCGATCAATGGACTGCTGCAAGGAGTGAACAACAGCCTGTTCAACCTGAGCTGGAACGGGAGTCAGGTGGCCGTGGGAGACGTGGCGAGCCTCGACACCGCGATCCATCCCGACCCTGGTGAGGCGTTCGGGCGCGCACAGGTCGCCGACGTGCCCGTCGCCGAAGATCTGATGGTCAAGGTCAAGGAAGGCGACCAGGTCGAGGGTGTCCCCGGCGGCGTCAACTCCAGTCTGAAGGAGTCGCAGAGCCGGAGACTCCACGTGCAGGCCGTCTGCCGGATGCGTGAGGACGGGGTGAAGTCCATTCACGAGAAGCTCTTTCGGCCCATCGGCTCGGAGTTCAGGTTTCTCTCCGATGAGGCACCGGAGCACGGTGGCCGTGGCCTGGCCCCTGACGCCGCCTCCTATCTCGCCGCCGGGCTCGGCTTCTGCTTCATGACCCAGCTGGGTCGTTACGCGAGGATCACCAAGAAGGCGCTGGAGGAGTATCGGATAGTCCAGGACATCCACTTCTCCCCGGCCGCCGCTTCCGGCAAGGAAGCGGAGGCGCTGCCCGTCGAAACGCATGTCTATCTGGTCATGGGCGAAGAGGAGGACGAGGATTCCGCCCGAAAGACGCTCGACATGAGTGAGCGAACCTGCTTCCTCCACGCCGCCTGCCGCACCGACCTGGACGTGGATGTGACGTTGGAGCGGATGGAGCCGGTCGGCTCGTAGCAGCCGGTCGATCTAGAGGTGGGGCTCAGCCCCGACTACCGCGGCGCCGGAGTCAGTAGGACCTCGGGTAGACCACTCCGTCCATGAGGAGACGGGCGGTGCGGATGATCCCTGCCCTCTCCACCCGGGGTCTCCCCTCGTCGAACGAGAGCGTGACGGTGGCGTCGAAGTGCCCGCTGGGATGTTCGAGGGAGATTACCGACGAGCCGGCATCCAGCCGGGCCACGGCGGCAGCCGGCGACCCGGGGAGAAGACATGCGGTGGCGACCGAGACCGCACCGAGTACCCCGATGGCGTCGTGGCAGCGATGGGGGATGAAGGTGCGGGTGGAGACGGCGCCCCCGTGCCTTGGAGCCGCCACCATCGTCATCTTGGGGACGGTGAGGTCGGACACCTCGCCCAGATTCATCATCGGCCCGGAAGCGAGACGGATCTTCTCGAGGGCCTGGCGGAGCTTCTCATTGGATTCCAGGTCGGCACAGCTCTCGTATCCGGTGATCCCGAGAGCGTCGGCGGTCATCACGACCACCGGCATGCCGTTGTCGATCAACGTCACGTCCACACCCTCGACGAGATCGTGCTCGTTGCCGGTGGGGAGGAGCGCTCCGGTGCTGGACCCCGCAACGTCGACGAATTCCAAACCCACCTCCGCTGCGGTGCCCGGCACGCCTGATATCGAGGTGTTGCCCTCGTATACCGGCCTGCCCTCGACGACGGGGAAGGAGGCGATGGCGATGCCAGCGGTGTTCCGCATCAGAATCCTCACCTCGGCCGGGCCGTCTTCCGGAGCGAGCAGGCCACGCTCCAAGGCGAACGGCCCTACCGCGGCGAGCATGTTTCCGCAGTTCTGACGGTCGCTGATCGTCGCCGTTTCGACGCCCGGCTGGAGGAACAGATACTCGAGGTCGGCGTCGTCACGCGACGACGGCGCCACGATCGCCACTTTGGTGGTCAGGGGGTGGGCTCCACCCACGCCGTCGATCTGTCGTGGGTCGGGGCTCCCCATGATCTCGAGCAGGAGACGATCCCGGGTCTCTGTATCCGGGGGCAGGTCTTCTTCCAGGAAGAAGGCACCTTTCGAGGTTCCGCCCCGCATGAGCATGCAGCGGATACCGGTGGTTCTGTCGCTCACGAGGCTCCAATCGGCCGTCGGCCGATTGTAGGTATCAGTGGTCCGAGCGGGATCTAGGGTTGCGTCATGAGTGGAGAGTCCCTGCTCGTCGTCAGTGCGCACGTCGGAGACTTCGTCTGGCGCTCCGGTGGTGCGATAGCGCTCTATTCGTCCCGTGGCCATCGCGTCACGGTGGTCTGTCTCGCATACGGGGAGCGGGGGGAGTCGGCCCGGTTCTGGCGTCAGGGAATGACGCTGGACCAGGTCAAGCAGGCGAGGCATGCCGAGGCCGAAGCTGCGGCATCCGTTCTCGGTGCCGACCTGCGCACCTTCGACGCCGACGACTATCCCCTGGAGGAGACCCCCGAGTTGTTGGACCGTCTGGTGCGGCTCTACCGCGAGGTGATGCCCACGGTCGTCGTCACCCACACCGAGCGAGACCCGTGGAACCGTGACCACGAGACGGCGCATGCCCTCGCTACCAAGGCACGGATCATCGCCCAGGCGCCCGGCTACGACCCGGGCAACGAGGTGCTGGAA
Source organism: Acidimicrobiia bacterium (assembly GCA_049692815.1). Taxonomy (GTDB): domain Bacteria; phylum Actinomycetota; class Acidimicrobiia; order Spongiisociales; family ZC4RG35; genus JANQRA01. The sequence goes on along the minus strand of JBAVPF010000243.1, from coordinate 840 downwards.
GCCCCGCCCGTCTTCCTGTTCGAACCACATCAGACCGAGTACTCGGGGTTCATGCCCGACGTGTTGCTCGACATCACCGGGGTCTGGGAACGCAAGCTCGAGGCGATGCGATGCATGGAGGGCCAACAGCATCTCTGGGACTACTACACGGACGTGGCACGGCGCCGTGGTGTCCAGGCACGTCGCAACTCGGGCCCAAACCTCGGCTTGACCACGGACACGATGGGGGAGGCGTACCAGCGCGTGTTCCCGCAAGTGGCTGCCGAGCTCTCCTGATCGCAATGGGAGGTGACCCACACGTCGTGGTCAGAGCCATCGACCGGGCCGACCATGAGGTCGTCGCCGGCCTGGGGGAGGCAGGAGTGGCGACGGCACACGAGGCCGCCGGCCGGGTCGGCCTTCTCGACCCCGGGATTCGTCCCATACAGACCGGCAGTCGTGTCGCCGGCTCGGCGGTGACGGTCCTGTGCCCAGCCGGGGACAACATGATGATCCACGCCGCGGTCGAGGTGGTCGCCGAGGGAGACCTCCTGGTGGTGGCTACCACCGCACCTTCCACCGACGGCATGTTCGGAGAGCTGCTCGCCACCTCGCTCCGGGCGAGGGGATGTCGCGGGCTGGTGATCGACGCCGGTGTCCGTGACGTTGCCGACCTGCGCCACATGGGCTTTCCGGTGTGGTCCCGAGCGGTACACGCCCAGGGCACGGTGAAGGAGACTCCCGGCGCGGTGAACATCCCTGTCACTCTTGGGGGGACCCGTGTCGATCCGGGCGATGTCGTCATTGCTGACGACGACGGGGTGATGATCGTGTCCCGGGGATCCGCCACGGCGGTCCTGG
>JBAVPF010000242.1:0-1745 GCA_049692815.1 Acidimicrobiia bacterium | reverse complement strand
GATCGGGATCATCCCCCAGCCGAGGAATCGATAGACCGAGTTGACTCGTCCCAGGATGCGATCGGGGATCAGCGATTGCCGCAGAGACACCGTGATCACATTCCACAGTGTCCCGGTCGCCGCCGAGACGAAACCCATCGCCCAGAAGATCCAGAACGACGAGGTCAGACCGCTGATCAGCAGCGACACACCGCCGGCCAGGATGGTCACGAACAGCGATGCCCCTTGGCCGAGCCCTTTGGCTACCCGGTCGGCGGTTATCGCGCCGACGACGCCCCCGGCGGCAACCCCGGTAGTGAGTAGGCCGAACTGCGTGGCGTCGAGCGACAGGATCTCCTGGGCGAAGAGCACCAGGATCGCAAAGGCCATCATGCTGGTGCCGTTGAGGATGCCGAGTGCGATCGCCATCGGCCGGAACAGGGGATGTCTCCACAGCCAGCCGACCCCTTCCTTGAGGTCGTCACGGAAGCGTCGACGCTCGGTCCGGTCACCTTCGTCGCCCTTGGGGAGGAACCGGCCGCCGATCATGAACACCAATGCGGCGGCCACCGCGAAGCTCCCGGCGTCGAGGAAGAACGGGAGGGCGAAGCCGACCGCGAGCAGAAAGCCGGCGAGGGGCGGGCCGACGAACGAGTTCATCACCATCTCGGCTCCCCACATCCTGCCGTTGGCCTTCTCCAGGTTCTCCTTGTCGACGATCGCCGGCAGGAGCGTCTGCGCGGAGTTGTCGCGGAACACCTCGGCCGTCCCCAAGAGCAGCGCGGCCACGTAGACCACTATGAGGAGGAGCCCCGCGCTCGCCGGCGGGTTGACCGCTCCGGAAGCGATGGCATCGGGAGAGGTGAGGTCGCCCTCGGCGGCGAGGACCGTAAGGGCGACTCCGAGGGTGATGACGAACCGGAAGACGTCCATCCACGCGGCCAGCTTGCGGCGATCCACCCGGTCGGTGACCACGCCGGCCGGGAGAGCGAAGAGAAGCCAGGGGAGGCGGGTGATCGTGGCGACTGCGGCGATCTGAACCGGGCTCCTGGTGAGCGAGGAAGCGAGCCACGGGTAGGCGATGATCGAGACCCCGTCGCCGAGATTCGATACCACCGAGGCGATCCATAGCTTCCAGTAGCTGGCTCCCAGCCGACGGCTCATTCGCTGTCGTTCCGGTCGGCGAGATGGGGACGGTCGGTCGGGTACAACGCGATCACCAGCCCAAAGGTGGTCTCGCCGCCTCTCTCCGCGGAGGCGAATTCTTGAGCGAGTTCACCGAGACGCTCTGTCCATTCGGCAGCGCGCTCGTCGGGTATTCGGGCATAGCGCAACGTGCTGAAGTGACCCACGTCACCAGGTCTTCTCGCTGCGGCGTACTCGGAGGCCGCGATGGTGAGGAAGGGCTCGCCGGGACGGGCCCCGATCAGGTGCTCATCGCCGATGACGTAGACCCGCGCCGTTCGCCCGTAATACTTCGCCTCGATCGCCCGGACCATCTTGGTGCGAACCACCTTGATGAGCCCCGCCGCCTCGAGGACGGAGACGTGGTGCCCGATGGTCCCCTTCGGCTTTCCGAGCGTGGCAGCGAGCTCCGAGATCGTCGCCGCCCGTTCCAGCAGGAGATCGACGATGCGCATCCGTGTGTCCTCAAAGAGCGCCTTGTACTGATCGGTGGTCTCGAATTGGAGCACGTCGTCAAGGTCGTAGTCGGGTGACTTATGGTCGGCCATTTCCGCATGGTCGGGATTCGCCGACCATTTGTC
>JBAVPF010000241.1:0-2951 GCA_049692815.1 Acidimicrobiia bacterium | reverse complement strand
CCCGACCGGGCGATGGGCATCGACTGGAATCGCTCGAATATCCCACCTTTCAGATCCATGAAGAGTCGGTAGGCGGTGTAGGAGACGCCCGAAGCGATCGTGATCAACAGGACGCCGGGCAGCATGTAGCTCACGTACGAGTCAGACCCGGTGTCGATGGCGCCGCCGAAGACGTAGACGAACAGCAGCATGATGCCGACCGGCATGACAGCGGTCGTGATGATGGTGTCCAGGCTGCGTGTGATGTGGCGCAGCGAACGCCCGGTGAGAGCCGTGGTGTCAGCGATCAGGTGTGTGGTCATTCTCTCACCTGTTGGTCATGACGTCATGGCGGCGACCAGCTGCGCCGCCATGGTCGTCGTGCCGGCCGACGATGGCGAGGAACACGTCCTCGAGAGTCGGTTGCCTCTCGACGTGTTCGACCCGGGCGGGCGGAAGCAACTGCTTCAGATCCGCAAGGCTGCCATCGGCGATGATCCGACCCTGGTGAAGGATTGCGATCCGATCGGCGAGGTGCTCGGCCTCGTCGAGGTACTGGGTGGTCAGAAGCACAGTGGTGCCGTGTTCGGCGAGCTCCTCGATGTCATGCCACACGTCGATGCGCCCCTGAGGGTCGAGCCCGGTCGTGGGCTCATCGAGGAAGATGACCGGCGGATCCCCGATCAGGCTCATCGCGATGTCGAGACGGCGGCGCATGCCACCCGAGTAGGTCGACACTCTGCGGTCGGCGGCCTCGGTAAGCGAGAAACGCTCGAGGCATTGCTGGGCGATCCCGAACGGGTCACCGAGGTGCCGCAATCGAGCCACCAGCACGAGGTTCTCCCGCGCGGTGAGTATCTCGTCGACGGCGGCGAATTGACCGGTGAGACTGATGGACTCTCTGACTTCCGCCGCTTGGGTGGTCACGTCGAAGCCGTTGACGCTGGCCATCCCGGCGTCGGGGTCGAGCAGGGTCGAAAGGATCCTCACCACCGTCGTCTTTCCCGCCCCGTTCGCGCCGAGCAAGGCAAAGATGCTGCCCTTCTCCACGGCGAAGTCGACGCCGCGCAGGACCTCCAGAGCGTCGTAGGCCTTCTCCAGGCCGTGCGCCCGGATTGCTTCGCCGGTGGACGGTCGGCCGGTCATGACGAAGTCCTCTCGTCTTCTTCAGCGCGGGCAATGGCAGCGGAAAGACGCTCCCGCTCCCGGGTGACCCACCCGCCCTTGAAGTAGTTCTGACGGAACGCCTCCACGAACTCGATGGGATCGTCCCCGACCACGGCACGGACCGGTGTACCGTCGGCAGCGGCTCGCTCGAACAGATCGGCGAGATCCTCGAACATCGAGGCCGCGCTGTCGCCGTCCGCCGGCCCGAAGTACATCAGGTACCTCTCGATGGCATCGACCGCCGTGCGATAGTTGTCGGGAAGTTGGCGCGAACGAGCCTTGTAGGCCCGCCAACGCCGTTTGTCGCCGATAACCTTCGACATGAGCTCGGAGATGGACATGATCATCTGCCTCCTTCGTGGAGCGCTTCGAGATGTTGAGTGAGGAAGCTCCACATCTTCCAGAACTCTTCGAGATACTCCTGACCCTGATCGTTGATCGAATAGACCTTGCGCGGAGGGCCCTTCTCCGACGGGACCTTCTCCACGTCTACCAGGCCGCGCTGCTCGATCCTGATGAGCAAGGCGTAGACGGTGCCCTCGGCGATGTCGGAGAAGCCCTGGTCGCGGAGCCAAGCCGTGATCTCATAGCCGTACGCCGGCCGGACCGACAGGACGGCGAGGATGATCCCTTCGAGTGTCCCCTTGAGCATCTCGGTCATCTGCTTTCCCATGTAGGCTCTCCTACTCAGTCTGACTGACTACCGGTACATAGTAACACCGAATAGTGGAACGGCGACATGCATCTACGACAAAGGCCGCCGCCCGCGGCGGGGGCCTCGTCTGATGGCTCGAATCGTGGGCTGGGCAACCGATGGCTGAAGGTCGGGCACCTCCTTTTCGACGGTGTCTCGTGTGTCGGTCACCCGGCGCCGTCGTCATCATTCGCGCCGCAAACGACAACGGGACCTCGGACCGGTTTCCCAGGCCTCGAAGTCCATCTCTCGCCGCACACCCCCCGAACAGTCGTAACGTTGAACGGCCATGACTGGGGAGCGGATACTGATCGTGGAGGACGATGAGCGCATTGGGTCGACCCTCCGACGTGGGCTCACCGCAGTCGGGTACACCACGACATGGGAGACGACGGGGTCCGCGGGGATCGACTCGTTCGACTCGACTCGCCCCAACCTCGTCTTGCTCGACTTGGGTCTCCCCGATGTCGACGGTCTGAGCGTGTGCGGCCGAATGAGCGAGCTCGACTCCTCGGTCGCCATCATCGTGCTCACGGCTCGCGACGAGGAGCTCGACGTGGTTGTCGGGCTGGACGCAGGGGCATCCGACTACGTGACCAAGCCGTTCAAGCTCGCCGAGCTGTTGGCGCGAATAAGAGCCCAGCTTCGACAGGTTGAACGGATGTCGAGAGAGCGGCTGGAGCTCTCGGGTCTGGTCGTCGACGGAAGGGCCAGGCGAGTGTGGCTCGGGGACGAGGAGATCGCTCTCCGACCCAAGGAGTTCGACCTGCTGAGCCGTCTCGTAGCCGACGTGGGCACGGTGGTATCGCGTGAGACGTTGATGAGGGACGTCTGGGATGAGAACTGGTTCGGTTCTACGAAGACACTCGACTTTCACATAGGGGCCCTCCGTCACAAGCTCGACGAGCCGGGTGAGGTCAGCCGCATCACCACCGTCAGAGGTGTCGGCTACCGATTCGAGCCGACGTGAGACGCCGGGTTCTCGTCGCCATCCTCGGGGTCACCGTGGCGACCGTGGTTCTCTTCGGCGTGCCGCTCGCGTTCGTCTTCGAGCAGCTTCAGAACGAGGACGCATCGCTCCGGCTCGAGCGGGAGGCGTTCGCAGTCGCAC
>JBAVPF010000240.1:0-17217 GCA_049692815.1 Acidimicrobiia bacterium | reverse complement strand
GCACCACCCACCGTGGCCAGCTGAAGCGCCCGGCGCGCCGAGAATCCCGGGCCCGCGGTCAGCCGATTGAGCAGGAGCGACTGACGCACCTCGGCCAGCATGTTCGACGAATCGTTCGACGCCGAGCCGTCGACGCCTATGCCGACGGGGACCCCACTGTCGAGGTAGCGGGTCACCGGGGCCGCTCCGGAGCCCAGTCGCATGTTGGAGGTCGGGCAGTGGGCGACACCTGTCCCGGACTCGCCCATTCGGGCCACCTCCTCGCCGGAGACGTGGATCGCGTGCGCGTACCAGACATCCGGGCCGACCCAGTCGAGGCTCTCCATGAGACCGACCGGGCGTTTCTCGAAATGCTCCAGGCAGTAGGCCTCTTCGTCGGAAGTCTCCGCGAGATGAGTGTGGAGACGGACGCCGAGCTCACGAGCCAGAGAGGCCGACTCTCTCATCAGCTCGGGAGTGACCGAGAACGGCGAGCATGGGGCCACGGCCACCTGCCGCATCGAGCCCGGGCCCGGATCGTGAAAGACGCCGATGGCGCGTGCCGTGTCCTCGAGGATGACCGTCTCGTCCTCGACCACGGAGTCCGGTGGCAGTCCCCCGGCCGACTCACCGAGGCTCATCGACCCTCTGGACGCGTGAAACCTGATGTTGACGCCCTCGGCGCCGTCGAATTGGTCGTCGATGCGAGAGCCGTTCGGCCACAGGTATTGATGGTCGAACACCGTCGTCGCGCCAGAGAGGGCCAGCTCGACCAGGCCGAGACGTGTTGCGGTGCGAACGTGGTCCGGGGTCATCCGCGCCCAGACCGGGTACAGCGTGCGCAGCCAGTCGAAGAGCCCCACGTCCTGTGCACCGGGGAAGGCCCGCGTGAGGGTCTGATAGAGATGGTGATGCGTGTTGACTAGGCCGGGAAGCACGAGGTGATCACTTAGATCGACGATCTCGTCCGCCTCCGCCGGTATGTCCCGGGTGTCGCCGACGTTCTCGATCATTCCGTCGCGAGCAAACAGGCCTCCTCTCGGGATCTCCCTGCCGTCCATGGTCACCAGGACGCGGGCGTTCCGCACGAGCAACGTGGTCATCGGCGCAACAAGCTAACCGCGCCCATAGAGTCGACGGCATGACTCTCTCAGAGGAATCGCTCTCTGCCTGGAGCACGAGGATCGACCGGGCCTCGGCCCGCATCGCGGCCGACTTCCCGGGTGAGCGGCCCGACCGCCAGCCGGTCCACACCGTCTACGGGGGGGCCCAGCTGTTCCAGGCCGACACTGCACGGCGTCTCGGGGACATGGCGCTCGCATTCGCCGGGCGTTGGCTTGCGGACACGTCCGATCTGGCAGCCGTCCTCGGTCTCGACGATGAGCTGGCCGGGCGGGTGCTGCCTGCGGTGATCGACAAGCTGGGGCGGGAGCCCGTCGAGGACTTCCGCATCGACTTCGAAGACGGGTACGGCACCCGCCCCGACGAGGAGGAGGACGGGCACGCCGTGTCGACGGCGCGGGAGGTGGCCGCTGGAATGGAGTCGGGCAGTCTTCCCCCTTTCATCGGCATACGACTCAAGTCGATGAGCTCAGATCTCCACCGGCGGGCTCTTCGCACGCTCGATCTCTTCGTCACCACAGTCGTCGAGGAGGCCGGAAGTCTCCCCGACGGATTCGCGGTGACACTTCCCAAGATCCAGGACGTCGACCAGATCGCGGTGACCTCGGAGGCTCTCGCCGAGTTGGAGAGGACCCTGGGGGTGGGGACGATCCCGATCGAGCTCATGGTGGAGACACCGCAGATGGTCCTGGATGTCGACGGGAGCGCTGGGGTCCGCAAGTGGGTCGACGCCGGGGGTGGACGTGTCCGCGGCGCCCATTTCGGGACCTACGACTACACCGCCTCGCTCAACATCACCGCGGCGTTCCAGGCCATGGACCACTCTGCGTGTGATTTCGCCCGTCATGCCCAGCAGGTATCACTCGCGGGCACCGGTGTGTGGATCTCTGATGGGGCCACCAACGTCATGCCCGTCGGCGACGACCCGAAGGTGGTGCATGCGGCGATGCGGCTCCACTACGACCACATCCGTCATTCCCTCTCTCACGCCTACTACCAGGGCTGGGACCTGCATCCGGCGCAACTGGTCACCCGATACGCGGCCGTGTTCGCCTTCTTCCTCGAGGGTCTCGACGCCGCCGGCGCCAGATTGTCCAACTTCGTCGAGTCGGCGGCCAAGGCCACCCTGGTCGGTGACGTCTTCGACGACGCGGCGACCGGGCAGGGTCTGTTGAATTACTTCCTACGCGCCGTCAACTGTGGCGCGATCTCGGAGACAGAAGCCACACACCGAACCGGCCTCACGGTGGACGAGTTGAGAACCCGCTCCTTCCTCCGCATCCTGGAGGGCCGCCGTCTCTAGACCGTTCTGTGAACGAAGTGAGGACCGCCCCCTTGGGGTCAGTCGCGGGTGACGGTGAGGTAGATGTCGCCGTATGGCTCTGAGACGGGGTGAAAGACCGATCCCTTCCACTCCATCCCGAAACGAGTGAGGTCGAAGGGAAGATGGTGCTGGTTGGGGAGACGGAACGAGATGGCGTCTATCTCGCCGACGGCGGCCAGAACCGCCTCGCCCATCAGATACCCCTGGTGTTGCACCGAAGCCGACCAGTCGGAGAAGAAGTGCTCCACCAGCAGGTCACGCACCTGCTGCCAGGTTTCCCTCGTGTCCGATGGGACCTCCGAGTAGATCCAGTCGGCGGTGACCGAGGTGGCGAGCAGGCGGTCGGATGCTTCGGGCAGGATGGTGAACTCGTCCCTGGGGAATCCCTCGAATGCCGACCCGCCCGTCTTGAGAACCACGAGGCCTTCGACCCCGGCAGAAGTCGAGACCTCCCCGCCACGGGCAACACGCGCCTTCCTCCGCTCCGAGCCTCCTCCGACGTAGCCATTGGCGGTCTGACGACCCCAGATCGACTCGTAGAGGGTCACGACCGCGGTGCGGATGGTCTCCCGCTCCAGGAAGCGCTGACAGAGGACCTCCCCGAACCCCTCAAGATCCCGATCGAGGCTCTCTTGAGCAAGGCCGTAGATGGTGTTCCTCATCGTGTCGGTGGGAAGAACCGCCGAGTTGTCGCCCTCCGTGTGAGCGGCATCGACGTCACCTTGCAGCAGCACGTGGACGGTCACATCCATGAAGTCACCGTCATCGAAGACTTTCGACACCCGGACCCCCGACTTCCCCCAACGATTTGCGCCCAACGGCATCCTCAACTCCCCCGATAGGTGGTGAACCCGTACGGGCCGAGCAGGAGAGGTAGGTGATACCGGGGCCGACCGGGATCCACCTCGAAGACAACGTGGACATAGGGGAAGAAGTCGAAGCCGTACTCCCCGGTCTCAAAGCCCAACCGGTAACGGCCCCCGGCCAACTCGCCGAATCCGGCCACACGCCCGTCGGAGTCTGTCACCGCCTCCCCGACCAGACTCCACCTCTCGCCTTCGCGCAGGGACAGGTGGACCTTGATACCGACGGCCGGCTCGCCTGTTGAGGTGTCGAGCACGTGTGTGCTCAAAGTCGTCATGCCACTTCCTGACAGAGCATTCTCCGCAGTCTGGTCGAAGTGATCCTCCGCTGCTCTTCAGCGGCCGTGGCCACTTCGATGCCACGGGGGTTGCCCAGACGCTCTCTCGCCATGTCGAGCATCTCGTCTGCCGTCTTTCCCGTTGCGTAGACGATATAGGTGAACCCGAACTTCTCTTCGTAGGCGCGGTTGACCTCGATCAGCTCTCTGATCGTCTCCCGCGAAGCGGAAGCCGTTCCCGCCTGCTCTCGATTGGCCACGGCGTCGCCCCGCTCCCCGATGCGGGGATGGGCGGCGAAGGCCTCCAGCCAATCGGCCTCCCCCAAACCGTCGAAGACGACACCGGCGCGGGCGTGAACGGTGGCAGCGTCCGGGAACGGCCTGCTGGAGACCATGGCATCCACCCAGTCATTCGAGGCACAAACCGCCGTGAAGAAGGAGACGGCCGGCGCGTCGAACAACGCATTCAGGTACTCGATCCGCCGCTTCATCGCCGCAACAGGCTCGACGTGCCCGAGCACCCTCAGCCGGGCGATACCACCGTCGGGGTGGACCGACAGCCGGAGCAAGTCGGCCCTGGACTTGTCGGAAACGTCGATCCGGTTCACCTTGTCGGCGGTCACGGCCACCCGGTCGGCCACCCGCCGCCAGACCTCTTCGTCGGCAGACAGCTCTGCCGAGACCCAGCCTGGTGAATTGCCCTTGAAGTGGCTGGTGTCCACGACGAGCGTCTCGACGACACCAGGGAGGCCGAGACGTATCACGACCCAGTCGTGCCCGTCGTCACGACGTCTCCTCGTCTCCCAACCGTCCCACATCCCGGCGGATGGCCCAGGGCGCAAACAGTTGACCGGATGCGAGTAGTGCAGATCGGAGGCGTCGACCACTTCACCACCCACGACAGCTCCGGCGAGATCCACCGCTCCCTCCGGACACACCAGCTGCATGGCAGGTATCGGGTCGCCCTCGATGCGGAGACGAGCGACGCCACCGTCGGGAAAGATGTTGAGCCTGACCAACTCGACGCGACGTTCGTCGGGGACGTCGAACACGGCGACGGTGTCCCCCTGGAGACGAGAACGCCGGATGAGCTCGACCCAGTTGGCCTCTTCGATGACCCCCTCACCGGCGCCATCGATGGAGAACTCTTCCGGGTAGTTTCCGGTGAAATGGGAGGTGTCGATTGTCACTCTCCTGATCCGGCCGGGTATCCCGAGGGAGAGCACACACCAGTCGTGGCCGGGCTCACGGCGACGACGGGTCTCCCAGCCGTCCATCCATTTCCCCCTGTCCGTGTACTCGTCTCTGGCCACTGGCGAATCGAAGGAGATCAGGTTGGACGCCTCGGCGAAGAACTCGTCGTTGCAGGCGAGCACCGTGCCGCCAACCCGTTCGGAGACAAGATCGATCATCTGCGCCGGAGCATCCTGCCAGACGCGCCGGTGACGCTGCTGCCGTCGTAGACCACATCGCCACGGAGCAGTGTCTCCACCACACGCCCGCGGAGGCCCATGCCCTCGTATGGCGTCAGAGGATGACGGTGATACAGATTCGATCCGCGCACGTTGGTGACTCCATCGGGGTCGAAGATCACGAAATCCGCGTCCTTGCGGACGTCGATAGATCCCTTGCGGTCGTCGATGCCGGCGAGACGGGCCGGTCCCGTCGCCAGCCAGCCGACGACCTGCTCGATTCCGAGGCTCCTTTCGACGGCGCCGGACCAGACCGCTCCGAGACGCAGCTGGAGCGACGAGATCCCACCCCAAGCCGAGGAGAAGTCGCCTTTCTTGAGATCGGGCGGCGAAGGCGAGTGATCGGAGACGATCAGACCCAGGTGACCGTCGGCCAGCCCCTCCCACAGTGCCTCCCGATGCTCGTGCTCCCTGATCGGCGGCGCACACTTGAACTCGGTCCCGGTCACGTCGGCCGCACTGAAGATGAGGTAATGGGGGCATGTCTCCCCCGTCATGCCCGGCGCCGCGTCGGCGATCGCGGCGACGCCGTCGGCCGAGGACACGTGAAGAATGTGGACGGGCGGGCCCAGGCCATCGACCGCTCGAATCGCGTCCGCCTCGGCAAGGGGTGGGCGCGACTCGAGGTAGCTCTGATAGTCGGCGCCCGCCTCCTTCAGGTGGGACTCGAGCTCTGCGTGGACCAGCAAAGGTGTCTCGATCTCAAGGGTCTGAAGGACGGCGATGTCCAACGGAGGGAACTCGGGGACGCCCGAGTCGACCAGGAACACCTTGAACCCGCAGACACCGGCGGCCTCGAGCCCGTCGACGTCCGGCGCGGAACCGGGGACGATGCCCCCCCAGAAGGCACAGTCGACACTCAGCTTCCCGTAGGCGGCCTGCCGCTTCTGCCGCAAAGCCTCGACGGTGGTGGTCGGTGGCACCGAGTTGAGTGGCATGTCCACGATCGTCGTGGTTCCTCCGGCGGCGGCCGCGCCTGTGGCAGTCTCGAAGCCTTCCCACTCGGTTCGACCCGGCTCGTTGACATGGACGTGGGAGTCGACCAGCCCGGGGAGGACCAGGAGGTCTCCGTAGTCGTGATCCGCGGCGCCCTGACCGATGGAGACGACCACCCCGTCCTCGTATCGAATTGTGGCCGGCCGCACCTGACCACCCACCACGACCCGATTCGAGCGAAGCGTCGTCATTCACCCAACCTACCGAGTCGGCCAATCTGTAACTTCGACGAGATGACTACCCAATACCAGCCGGAACGAATCGTCAACTACGCCTTCCTGCTCGGCGGCCTGACGGCTCTCATCTTCGGTGTGATACTCCTGATACGCCAAGACGCGGCACTCGGCGTCGTTGCGCTGTTGTTGGGGCTGTGGTGGTTGGTTCAGGGTGCATTCCTCGTCTTCTCCGTGTTCATAGACAGCACGGATGCCTGGTGGAAGCTGCTGGTCGGTTTGATCGGGGTCGCTGCGGGGATCGTGGCCCTTTCCAACCCGGTTCAAACCGGGGCGCTGCTGGGATCGACACTCGCGTTCGTGCTGGGCGGCCTCGGCGTGCTGTCCGGCATCGTCTCGATCATCGGCGGCTTTCGAGGCGGCGGATTCAGCGCTTGGGCGTTCGGCCTGGTCAGCGTGGCCGTAGGCATACTCCTCATGACATATCCGCAAGGATCATTCACGACTCTCGTGACGATCGTCGCGCTCATCCTCATCGCCCAGGGCCTCGCCGCCGTGGTGTTGGCCATCGCAGCCCGGTAGGGCGTCAGACTGGTCGGCTAATCTCGAAGGTGATGCACGTGGTTCTCCTGCCCCGGGACGCACGACGAGGCGTCTTCGCCGCGCCGTAGACCACCCCAAACCCCACCGTCAGCAGCCATCGTGCACAAAGGAGTCAACATGGCCGACCTTCTCTCCCGTCACAACGACGTTCTCGCCCCGGTAATCGCCTTCAACACCAAGATCCACGCCGACTCGGCCGAGGGGTTATGGATCACCGACGTAGACGGCAACCGTTGGGCTGACTTCGCCTGTGGCACCGCAGTGACCAACCTCGGTCACCGGCATCCCGCCGTCGTCGAAGCCGCCAAGTCACAGCTGGACAAGCTGATGCACTCGGGGATGATCGTCCATTTCGAGTCTCTGGTCGAGGCTGCGGAGCGTCTCCGTGACGTGACACCTCCGGGGATCGAGAAGTTCGGCTACGCCAACTCCGGGGCCGAGGCCGTCGAGGCAACCGTCAAGATGGCCAAGTACGCCACAAAGCGGCAGGGCGTGATCACCTTCCGGGGTGGGTTCCACGGCCGGACCATGGGCTCGGTGAGCTACACCACGTCGAAGGCCAAGTACCGGGACGGGTACCACCCGGTGCTCGGCTCCGTATTCGTCGCCCCCTTCCCCCATCCCTATCGCTGGGGAATGGACGAGGACAGCGCCGTCGACATGTCGCTCCATGAGTTGCGGATGACGTTCAAGCACGTGGTCTCGCCACACAACATCGCCGCGTTCCTGGTCGAGCCGGTGCAGGGCGAGGGTGGCTACTACCCGGCTCCCCCACGGTTCCTCGACGAGTTGCGGTCGCTGGCCGACGAGCACGGGATCCTGCTGATCTACGACGAGGTGCAGACCGGATTCGGGCGCACCGCCGAGTGGTTCGCCGCCGATCATTTCGACGCCAAGCCCGACATCATGGCCTTCGGCAAGGGGATCGCCAACGGGCTTCCGCTCTCCGCATACGGAGCGAGCAAGGAGATCATCGACAACTGGCCTCCGGGCTCGCACGGGACCACCTACGGCGGGAACCCGGTGGCCACCGCCGCCTCCGTTGCCGTCATCGACGCCATGGGTGAACTGCTGCCCAACGCGAGGGATCTCTCCAAGCGCTCCTTCGAGAGGTTCGCCGACCTGGCCGAGAGACATGAGACGATCGGCAACGTGAGGGGCCTCGGCCTGATGATCGGAGTCGAGTTGGTCGAGGACGCCGACAGCAGGGCCCCGGACGCCAAGGCCCTGGAGCACGTGGCCGCGCATGCCTTCGACAACGAGCTGATCATCATCTCGTGTGGGCCCGATGGCAACGTGATCCGCTTCATCCCACCGCTGATCACGACCCCCGACGAGCTGGATTGGGCCATCGACCTGATCGATGAGGGCCTGACCAGCTGGGAGTCGCGCTGACGCCTCGCGTCTGAAAGCGGGAACCGCCGGGCACGGAGCCCGCGTCCAAGCGGCATGAAGAAGACATCACTCATCGCCTTGTCCGCGCTCGCGCTGACTCTTGCCGCCTGTGGCCAGGGAAACGGGCCGGAGGTGGGGGACGACGAGGCGCTGCTCCAGATCGTGTCCGAGGGCGGGTTCGTCCCGGTTGAGTTCGCACTGGGCACGGGGCCGCGATACACGTTGTTGGGTGACGGCAGGCTCATCTTCCAAGGGGTGCAGACCCTCGAGTTCCCCGGCCGGCTGGTGCCTCCGTACATGGTGGCCCGTCTCAACGATTCCCAGATGAACGCAGTGCTGGGGATGGTCGACGACATCGGCTTGCCCGAGATCGAAGACGAGGTCGACAACGACGCCAACCAGTTCGTCGCCGACGCTCCCACCGACGTGATCGCGTTCTGGGACGACAACGGCCGGCACCGGCTCTCCGTGTACGCCCTGGGCATCGACACCCAGGACCCGCAGTCCGATCGCAACGCTGCCTTCCTCGAGCTGATCGACACGTTCGACCGTTTCACCGCGGAGGCAGATGCGGAGCCCTACGCAGCGGAGGTAGTTCGTGTCATCGCCGGCCCCGGGTTCGTCAACGAAGACTTCCAGGACACGCGTCCCTGGCCGCTCGACGACGACTGGGGCGCCTGGGCCTCACAGGCCAACGGCTGGGTGTGCCGAGTGCTCCAGCCCGACGTCCTAGACCTGTTCGCCGACGCCACTCAGGCGACCGTCTGGGAGGCCCCGGAGGGATTGGGAATCCAACCGCCTGTCAAGCTCCTGGTCCGCCCCCTGCTCCCGGGCGAATCCGACTGCCCCTGACCCGTTCTGTGTCGATTACCCCGCCCTATTCCCGTGTTGTCCGACACAGAACGAGGTTCGACCGGCCAGTCTCACGCCGGGTCGGATGCCATCCGACCCGAACCCAATCTCACGGGCCGCAGTCCGCTTTCATCGGACTGCAAACGGGATCTCATCCCGCGACGACCGGCACCTGGGTCATCGCCTCGTCGATGGCCTCCTGCGGGTGCTCGTAGTCGACGAGCTCACCGGCCAGGTACGCCTGGTAGGCGGCCATATCGAAGTGGCCGTGGCCGCTGAGGTTGAAGAGGATCACCTTCTCCTCCCCGGTCTCCTTGGCCTTCTCGGCCTCCATCATCGCCGAGGCGACGGCATGCGTCGGCTCCGGGCCGGGGATGATCCCCTCGACTCGTGCGAACTGCACCGCGCGCTCGAAGGTCTCGGTCTGATGCAGAGCCTGCGACTCGATCAGCCCCAGCTCCTGGAGATGTGACACCAGCGGAGCCATCCCGTGGTAGCGAAGGCCCCCTGCATGAATCGGCTCGGGCACGAACGGATGGCCCAGCGTGTGCATCTTGACGAGCGGCGTCATCTGACCGGTGTCACCGAAATCGAACTGATAGCTGCCACGG
Organism: Acidimicrobiia bacterium; assembly: GCA_049692815.1. Taxonomy (GTDB): domain Bacteria; phylum Actinomycetota; class Acidimicrobiia; order Spongiisociales; family ZC4RG35; genus JANQRA01. Next base: position 7,549 of record JBAVPF010000240.1, on the reverse strand, counting down.
GTCAGCGACGGCGCTGCAGCAGGCTCCACCGCCCGTATCACCGGGTCCATGTTCCCCGCGAGCTTCTCCCTGACGAATGGGAAGACGAGACCCGAGAAGTTGGAGCCACCCCCGGTGCAGCCGATCACGATGTCGGGCGTTTCGCCCACCATCGCCATCTGCTTCAGGGCCTCCTCGCCGATGATCGTCTGGTGAAGCAGGACATGGTTGAGCACCGACCCCAACGAGTACTTCACGTCCTCGTTGGTCGCCGCCACCTCGACGGCCTCAGAGATGGCGATGCCCAGGCTTCCCGGTGTGTCCGGGGTCGCTTCCAGGACCTTCCGGCCGTACTGCGTGTTCTCCGATGGAGAGGGGAAGATGGTGGCGCCGTAGGTCTCGATGATCGCCCTGCGGTAAGGCTTCTGGTCGTACGAGGCGCGGACCATGTACACCTCGCACTCGAGACCGAACAAGGCGCATGCGAAGGAGAGCGCCGACCCCCACTGACCCGCTCCGGTCTCGGTGGAGAGCTTCTTCACGCCTGCCTTGGCGTTGTAGTACGCCTGGGCGACGGCTGTGTTCGGCTTGTGCGACCCGACCGGGCTCACCCCTTCGTACTTGTAGTAGATGCGAGCCGGGCCACCGATGAGCTTCTCCAGCCCGTGTGCCCGGTACAGCGGTGAGGGCCGCCACAGCCGGTACACGTCGAGGACCTCCTCGGGAATATCGATGAACCGATCGGTGGCCACCTCCTGAAGGATCAGGTCCATGGGAAACAGAGGTGCCAGATCGTCGGGCCCCACCGGCTCATGGGTACCGGGATGGAGGACCGGTGGCGGCGGTGAGGGGAGATCGGGGATGATGTTGTACCACTGTGTCGGAAGCTCGGATTCGGGGAGGATGATCTTGGTGGTCATGTCAGAACCATACGCTTCACACGTCTCCGAGGAACCGGTCTAGCCTGCGACGCATGACCTCGATGGACCTTCGCACCCGAAGAATGCTGCTCCGAGACCTGGGAAGGGCCGGTCTGGCCATCCTCGTCGTCGGCTCCGCAGCCTGTGCGGCCGAGGACGGCGAAGAGGACGACACGACCACGACCGGCGACCTGCCAGGAACGGCCGCAGGGTCGACAGGGGCGCCCTCGTCGGCAGCGGGACACTCCTGGGAACGGGCAAACCTCGGATTCGTCTCGGCGTACATCCTCCACCGGAACGGCGAGTCGGCCATCGTCGACACCGGGATCGAAGGCAGCGAGGAGAGCATCGGTTCCGCACTGGCCTCGGCCGGGCTCGGCTGGGAGAGCGTCGGCCATGTGATCATCACTCACAAGCACCTCGATCATCAAGGAAGCCTCGGTGCTGTCCTCGGTCTGGCAGGCGGGCCATCCTGGTACGCCGGAGAAGGAGATCTCGGCGCAATCGACGCTCCCAACGGCTCCGCGGTGGGGGACGGCGACACGGTTTTCGATCTGGAGATCATCGAGACCCCGGGACACACTCCAGGCCACATCTCGGTCCTCGACCCGATATCGGGAGTCCTGGCGGCCGGGGACGCCCTGAACGGTGCCGATGGCGGGGTGGCGGGCGCCAACCCGGGCTTCAGCGAGGACATGGCCCTGGCAAACACCTCGGTGGCGAAGCTGGCCGGCTTCGACTACGAGGTGGCACTATTCGGGCACGGGGAGCCCGTCCTCTCCGGTGCCTCGCAGGCGGTGGCCGCACTCTCCGAGACGCTGTAGACGCCCATCGAGATCCACGACTTCATCGCGTTGCTGGTCGTGTTTCTCGGCCTCGGCGGCATCGTCGTCCCCATCCTCCCCGGGCTGACACTCCAAGTGGCTGCGGTGATCCTCTGGGCCGTGGCAGAGGGCTCGCCGATGGGATGGGTGGTGGCAGGGGTCAGCGTGGCGGTGGCGGGCGTTGCCACGGTTCTCAAGTACACGCGCCCGGGAAGACGTCTCAAGGGGGCCGGTGTGCCCACCCGGGTGCTCGCCGTCGCCATGGCGGCGGCCATCATCGGCTTCTTCGTCGTTCCGGTGGCCGGCGCCGTGCTCGGCTTCGTCCTGGCCCTCTATGTCTTCGAGCGCGCCCGTGTCGGCCGGGAACGCGCCTGGCCGTCGACCAAGGCCGCTCTGATCGCCATCGCCCAGTCGATCGGCATCGAGTTGGCCGGCGGTCTCCTCATCCTCATCCTCTTCGCCGCCGCCATCTTCCTGACCTGAAGCCGTCCGAGCCCGGCCCGATCAGCTCTCCTGCATCAGCCGTCGCTGGAGGTGGTCGACTTCTCGGCGATCTCGGCGACGATGTCGGCGTTGGCCAGGGTCGTCACATCCCCGAGTCTCCGGTTCTCGGAGATGTCCTGGAGCAGACGTCTCATGATCTTCCCCGACCTCGTCTTGGGCAGGTCTTCGGTGAAGACGATCGACTTCGGCTTGGCGATGGGCCCGATCACGTCTGCGACGTGATCCCTCAGCTCGCCGATCAGGTCGGCATCCCCGGTCACCGATCCCCTCAACGTCACGAACGCTGCGATGGCCTGGCCGGTCAGCTCGTCCTTGCGGCCGACAACCGCGGCCTCGGCGACGGCAGGATGACTGACCAGGGCCGATTCCACCTCGGTGGTCGAGATGTTGTGCCCTGACACCAGCATGATGTCGTCCACCCGGCCGAGCAGCCAGTAGTAGCCGTCCTCGTCACGTTTGCAGCCGTCACCCGGAAAGTACCGTCCCTCGAAACGAGACCAATAGGTGTCGATGAAACGCTGATCGTCCCCGTAGATGGTGCGTGCCATTCCCGGCCAGGGTCGGGTTATCACCAGGAAACCGCCGCCGCCGAGGGGGACGCTGTTCCCGTCGTCGTCGACGACATCGGCTGCGATCCCGGGGAACGGCATCGTCGCCGAGCCCGGCTTGGTGGCCGTGACTCCCGGCAGGGGCGTGATCATGATGGCGCCCGTCTCGGTCTGCCACCACGTGTCCACGATGGGGCAGCCGGTTTTGCCGATGTGCTCGTGGTACCACATCCAGGCTTCGGGGTTGATCGGCTCACCGACCGTCCCGATCAGACGGAGTGACGACAGGTCGTGCTTGTCGACGTGGGCGTCCCCCCACTTCATGAAGGCCCGGATCGCGGTGGGGGCGGTGTAGAAGACGGTGACCCCGTACTCGTCGATGATCTGCCACAGACGGTCGAACTCGGGGTAGTTGGGAGCCCCTTCGTACATGACGCTGGTGGTCCGGTTGGCCAAGGGGGCGTAGACGATGTAGCTGTGGCCGGTGACCCACCCGATGTCCGCCGCGCACCAGTACACGTCGCTGTCCGGCTTGATGTCGAACACATAGGAGTGGGTCGTCATGGTGTCGGTCAGATAGCCGCCCTGGGTGTGGACGATGCCCTTCGGCCTCCCGGTGGTCCCCGACGTGTACAAGATGTAGAGCGGGTCCTCGGCGTTGAGCACCTCAGGCTCGCACTCGTCGGACTGATCTGCGACGAGGTCGTGCCACCAGATGTCACGGCCCTCGGACATCTCGACACCGTGGTCGGTCCGCTTGACGACGATCGAATGCTCGATGCCGGGAGTCGACTCCAGCGCCTCGTCGGTGTTGTGTTTGAGTGGCACGACATTGCCGCCACGCCATGCGCCGTCCTGGGTGATCACCAGACGGGCATTGGCATCCAGGATCCTGCTGGAGAGGGCGTCGGCGGAGAACCCGCCGAAGACGACGGAATGGATGAGACCGAGGCGGGCGCAGGCGAGCATGGCGATGGGAAGCTCAGGGATCATCCCCATGTAGATGGCGACACGGTCGCCCTTCGTCATCCCGAGGCTCTTCAGGCCGTTGGCGAACCTGTTCACCTCTTTGGCGAGATCCGAGTAGGTGAGGGTCCTGGTGTCGCCGGGCTCACCGACCCAGTGATAGGCGACCTGGTCTCCGTGATCGTCGAGATGGCGGTCGAGGCAGTTGTAGGAGAGGTTCAGCTCGCCATCCTTGAACCACTTGAAGAAGGGGGCGTTGGAGTCGTCCAGGGCCCCGGTCGGCTCTTTGAACCACGTGATCCGTTCCAGGGCCTGCTTGTGCCAGAAGGCCTTGTAGTCGGCGGCTGCCTCCTCGTGAATGCCCGGCTTCGCATTGGCCTGCGCCGTGAATTCCTCCGACGGCGGGAACGTCCGCTCCTCCTGGAGAAGGTTCTCCAAAGCCTGTGACATACGGTCAATCCTCCTGGTCCAGTGGTGCCGAGTTCGTTGGCATCGAACTCGAACCCGATTGCATCGGGCTCGAACCTACCATCGCCGCGCTCCGTGACCATCCGAGGATGCCCAGGAACGTGGCCAGGTACATGATGGCATCGCCATAGACCGTGTAAGGAGTCGCCCTGGTGCCCCCGTACTCGTCCTGGAGCACCTCCATGGTCCCCAAACCGGTCTCCGGCCCCAGGCTGCCATCGACGTCGATGACGACCGACTTTCCGGTGACCGCGGCATGGACGACCGGGACCCCCAACTCGACGGCCCGCATCCTGGTCATCCCTATGAACTGATCCGATGTGGGGGCGGCGGGGCCGTAGGAGGCCTCATTCGTGTTGACCACGATGACCTTCGCCCCGGCACGTCGTGTCTCCAGGGCGTACCGGGAGAACCCGCCCTCGAAGGAGATGACCGAGCCCACCCCGTCGATCACCACCGGCCCGTCACCCGGGATCATGTCCCGTGGCACCCGGTTCAGCGCCGGGATCCAATCGAAGAGAGGGCGGAGAGGGATGTACTCGCCGAAGGGCACCGGGTGTTGCTTTCGATACTCACCCACGATGTCGCCCTCGGCGTCGAAGTAGACGTTGGCGTTGACCCACTCGGTGTCGTTGAGGATGCGGTCGCCACCGATGATCATCGGTGAGCCGAGACGACGGGCTTCTTCGGCGATCGACGTCCTGATCTCGTCATTGAGCACAGGGTCGGCGTTGGTGGAGCCGGTCGAGCCCTCAGGCCAGACGACGAGCCCTGCGGCCCCTGGCTCCAAAGCCTCTGTCAGCGCCAGATGCTGCTCGTAGGTGCGGAGCCGCTCGTTGGGCGCGCAATGCTCGAACGGGCACGGCGTCGACCCCTGGACGATCGTCACCGGGTGAGCCGGCCCCACGTCTCCCCCAAACATGATCCAGGTGTAGGAGGCACCGATCGCGAACAGGGCGACCAAGGCTCCCCAGAGGGCAGCCGGCCTGCCATCCCTTGCCGCCAGCAATGCGAGGATCGACCCGATCAGGACTACGAGGACCGTCAAGCCGGTGGTGCCGAGGACCGCCGCCGGCGCCCTGGTCAGAGCGTTGTCGGATAGGGCGTAGCCGACCGCCCCCCACTCCAGGCCGCCCACCGGGTAGCGGTACCGGATCAACTCCATCGCCGCCCAGCCACCAACTGCGAGCGCCAGCCAGATGCCCGGAGTCGAGTCGCGGTGTGAGGACAGCCACCATCCATAGACGGCCACGAAGAGGGCCTGGACCGGTATCAGGATCAGTGCCAGCAACTCGAGGTTCACCAGCCACCACATCAGCCCTCCGAAGAAGACGAGCCCGTAGGCAAGCCCGATCCAGAAGCCTTGCCGGGGCGAGGTCACCTGGCGCATCGCCCACAGGAAGAGGGCGATCCCGGGGAAGATGAGGAGCCCCGGGCCGAATGGTGGAAAGGCGAGGAATGAGAGGAGACCTCCGGCCAGGGCGAGCAGCACCGCTTTCACGTCGGGCAGGGTACGTTCGCCGGCGTCAAACCGCCCTTCTCGCTCTGCTGAGCGCCATATACGGCGTCTGGTGCATTAGGAAAGCGATTTAGGCTCAGGGGGATGTGGGAAGGTGACGTCTGGGTAGCGGTCCGAGCCGCCAGGGCCGGGGCCGACATCGTCCAGACCGGGTTCTTCCAGCCCCTCGACACCCAACTCAAGGGAGTCGTCGACCCGGTCACACAGGTGGACCGGGACGCGGAGACCGCGATCCGGGCCGTCATCTCCGGTCATTTCCCCAACGACGGGATACTGGGCGAAGAGGAGGGCGGCGACGACTGGCGTCGTGGCCGGGTCTGGATCGTCGACCCGCTCGACGGAACGGTCAACTATGTGCACCGCTTGCCCCAGGTGGCCGTCTCGGTGGCGCTCTGGGACGATGGCGTCCCGCTGGTGGGTGTGATCATCGACGTGGCGCGCAACGACGAGTTCGTCGCCGTGGCAGGTGAGGGGGCCAGCCTCAACGGCGAGCCGATCCAGGTCTCCGAGACCGCCACCCTGGAGCACTCACTGGTGTCCACCGGCTTCCCCTACGACCGGCGTGATCATGCCGGGGCGTACCTGCGAGTTGTCGAGGAGGTCATGATCAACAGCCAAGGGACACGACGTCTAGGGGCCGCTGCGCTCGACCTGGCCTGGGTGGCGGCAGGGAGGTACGACGCCTATTGGGAGCACGGTGGGCTCCACGGCGTCAAGCCATGGGACGTGGCCGCGGGGATCCTCCTGGTCACCGAGGCGGGCGGGACCCACTCCAGTGAGACCGGTGACGTCAATCAGCTCGAGGCCCGGGCTCACATCGCCAGCAACGGCAAGGTCCACGAAGAGTTGCGCGCGATCGTGGCGAGAACGATGCCGGAGCATCTGCGCTGATGTACCACGACCACCATCTCCACCCCTTCGGCTATGCGGCCCTGGTCAACGGTTTGGAGCTGATGAGCGCCCCGGACATGGAGACCATGCTTCGGATGGTCGCCGAGCACGGTCGGGAGAGACAGGGACCGATCATTGGCCAGCGGCTCAACGACGAAGGCATGCGTGAGCTGCGTCTGCCCACCGCTGCCGACATCGACGAAGTCATCCCCGACCGCCCGGTCCTCCTCTACCGGTACTGCGGCCACATCGCAGTGGCCAACAACGCCGCCCTCGCGTTGGCCGGGATCGACCAGGACACCCCGGACCCGCCGGGAGGCTCATACGACCGCAATGCCTCGGGACGACCCAACGGGATCCTCCGCGAGACGGCGGTCGGCCCGGTGGCCAACGCGGTTCAGCCCCACCTCCCGCCACCAGCGGACCTCGAGATCGTCTCCGCCCTGGCCGGCCTGCGTCATATGGGCATCGGCTCGATCACCGGGATGGTCTCGGTCGCTGGCGCCGTCTGGTGCGGGGTCGAAGACGAGGTTGGGACACTGATCCGTCTCGCCCCCGACCTCCCCATCGATATCGACGTCTTCCTCATCGCCGGCGACCCCGCCGAGCTCGCCCTGGCGAAAAGCCGCCTCGACCACGCCGAGGGGCCGGTCAGGTTTGCCGGCTACAAGGATTTCATCGACGGCAGTCTCGGCGGGCACACGGCTGCGATGTACGAGCCGTTCGCCGACCGGCCCGACACGCGGGGCACAGAGCGCTACCGGCGCGAGAAGATGGTGGAGATGGGACGCACCTCGATCGAGTTGGGCGGCGCCGTCGCCATACATGCCATCGGGGACCGGGCCAACGATCTCGCTCTCGACGTCCACGAGGAGCTGCTCGGGCACGGGGCCGACCCGACGAGCCTTCGCGTGGAGCATGCCTCAATCC
>JBAVPF010000239.1:0-5318 GCA_049692815.1 Acidimicrobiia bacterium | reverse complement strand
CTCAGGAGCCGTTCGACGGTGTCCACGAGCAGAGACCGGTGGCGGTCGTGACGCCCTCGGTGGCCCGCGTCTCGGAGCGCGCCCCGGGCGCCGAGGTGACCGCGGCCCACACGTTCGGCCTCATCGTGTCCCGTTTCGACTGGGGCGATGCCGACCTTGCAGCGACTCTGGCCTCGATCGCCCGCCGCGCCGAGGATGCCGGGTTCAGAGATATCTGGTTGATGGACCACTTCCGCCAGATCGGGGCGGTGGGCCGGCCGTGGGAGGACCTCCCCGAGGCATACGTGACCCTCGGTCACATCGCCGGAGTCACGTCGACGATCCGTCTCGGTGCTCTGGTGTCGGGGATAACCCACCGTCACCCGGTCGTCCTCGGGAAGATGATCGCCAGCCTCGACGTCCTCTCCGGCGGGCGCGCCATCTGTGGACTGGGGGTTGCCTGGGACGGGAAGGAGCACGCCGCCTACGGCATCGACTTCCCCCCGGTCGGGACCCGCTACGAGTTGCTGGAGGAGACGCTGCAGATGCTCCCTCTTCTCTGGGGGAAGGGATCCCCCGAGTTCCACGGTGACCACATCGAGGCGGACGAGCTGGTCTGCTATCCCCGGCCGATCCAGGACCCGATCCCGATGATGGTCGGAGGCTCCGGGGAGAGAAAGACACTCCGTCTCGTCGCCCGGTACGCCGACATGTGCAACCTCTTCGGCGACCCCGCCACTGTCGCGGGCAGGGTGGCCACGTTGGAGCGCCATTGCGCCGACTTAGAACGCGACCGCGACGAGATCGAGGTGACCCATCTGACCAATTCCCTTTCGGCCCCCAACCGCAACTCTCTCAGGGAGCGGGTGGACCTGCTGCGTGGTCGCAACACCCCGGCCGAGGAGTACATGGCCAGATCCAACGCGGGGACGGTCGGTGACCTGGTCGAGCTGTTCGCCGCCTATGGCGAGGCCGGGGCCAGCCACTCGATCGTGTCGATGCCCGACGTCAGCATGGAGGGCAGCATCGAGACCTTCGCCGAGGTCATCGCATCATTCGGCCCGTCTTAGACTCTCGAGGACACCGATCACCGGAAACCCGTGGTTGCCAGAGCCAGACACGGCGAGATCGCGGGGCCATCAGACCCGAAAGGACCCAATGCCGAAACAATACGACACCGCCCCCGACCTGACCATCGACCCTTCGAAGACCTACTCCGCCACCCTGGACACCAATCACGGCGAGATCGTCATCGAGTTCGACGCGGGGCGCTCACCTCTCACCGTCAACAACTTCGTGTTCCTGGCCCGTGACGGGTTCTACGACGGGGTGGTCTTCCACAGGGTCATCGAGAACTTCATGATCCAGGGTGGTGACCCGACCGGGACGGGTCGCGGGGGCCCCGGCTACCGCTTCAGGGACGAGATCGAAGGCGACGGCGAGTACTCGAGGGGCACGGTCGCCATGGCCAATGCGGGTCCCAACACCAACGGGAGCCAGTTCTTCATCTGCCACACCGACGTCGGCCTTCCCCACAGCTACACGATCTTCGGGAAGGTGAGCTCGGGCATGGATGCCGTCGACTCGATCGCCACGACGAGCAAGGACCACTCCGACCGCCCCCATGAGGAGGTCGTGATCAAGAAGGTCACCGTCACCGAGAGCTGACGACATCTGCATACCGACCCTGCCCTCAGACGGGCATGGTCGAGCGTCAGAGCAGGCGCGGGTTCTGCGTGTAGGTGCCCACCACGGAGGCCTCGCCGAGGACGTGGCCGTCGATGGCGGCGAGCACCTGCTGGCCGGTGAAGACCCCCTGTACCGGCACTTGCTCGATGTCGAGCGCGTAGAGGGTGAACGTGTAATGGTGGAGGATCGAGTCGTTCCACGGCGGCGCGGGGCCGTCATAGCCGAAGTACTCACCACCCATGTCGGGATCACCGGAGAACCAGCCGGTGAAGTCGTTCAAGCCCTGTCTGCAGCCGTCGGGCCCCATCTGGGCGTCCTGGCCACCGGCGACCACCCCGTCGGCGAACTCGCCCTCGTCGATGGATCGCCGCTCCGCCGGGATGTCGACGACGATCCAGTGATAGAAATCGACACGGGGCAAGTCGGCAGGAACCTCCCGATCGGGCTGATTGACGTCGTCGCCGACACTGGGCACGTCCGGGTCGTGGCAGACCATGACGAAGGACCTGGTGCCCTCGGGAACCTCCGACCACTCGAAGTGCGGGTTGGCGTTGCCGGCGAGGGTGACACGGGTCTCCGGATCGGGTCTGGCGAAGGCGTAGCGCTCCGGTATCGGGGCCCCAGGTTCGAAACAGGTCGTCGTGAGCTCCATGAGCCCAAACCTACTCCTCAGACCAGCGAAACGATCGTCGCCAGCTCTTCCACGCCGGCCGCGTCGATGGGGTCGAGGACGATCTGCAGGTGATCCAGCTCTTGAAACTCGCGCAGCGCCCCGGCGATCTCCTCGTGCGACCCGCTGATCGGCGGAACCTCGGGCCGATCCTCGCTCCCGGCTCGTCGTCCCGCTCCACGCGACAGCTCCACGTACACGGCGGCTGTCTTCTCGATCTCGGAGGGATCGCGCCCGACCTCGGCACAGGCGGCATCCAACCCGGCTACGAGAGGGGCAAGGCCACCCGCCCGATTGCCGAACCAAACGTGCCACGTGTTCCACATGTCGATGTGGGCCGCCCCTATGCGAAGCATCCGTGGCCCGTTCGAGCCGAGGAGAATCGGCAGGTCCGGCCGGGCCGGCGGCAGCAGCTCCATCTCACGCATCGTGTAGTAGCGCCCTTCGAAATCGATGCCGCCCTGTCTGATCAGAGTCCGGATGATCTCGAACGCCTCTTCGAATCGGGCGACGCGATGGTCGAAGGGGAAGCCGTAGGCGTCATACTCGACACGATTCCAGCCCGCGCCGAGACCGAGGATCAACCGCCCTCCGCTGATCTCGTCGACCGTGGCGGCCATCTTGGCGATCATCGCCGGGGAGTGAAAAGAGGTGGCCGCCACCAGCGGCCCCAGAGACACCCGGTCGGTCGCCTGGGCGAGCGCCGCCAGCGAAGTCCATGCCTCCCAAGGACCGCTGGAGCCGAGGTCGTCCCGGTAGAGGAGATGGTCACCGACCCAGATCGAGTCGAGCCCGCAATCCTCGACGGCGCGGGCGATGTCGACGACTTCGTTCCAGCTGACTTCTCGCTCCACCTCGGGGAGCTGGACTCCTACCTTCATCGACCCAATCGTAAGGTTGGCTGGTGACGCCTTCGAACGCTTCGGCGTTGAACAAGGCCCAACGGAGTCGGCACCTGGCCCGAATGTGCCAAGAGGGCCTGGATGTGCTGGTGGTCGGGGGCGGAGTGACCGGGGCGGGATGCGCACTCGATGCGGCCAGTCGCGGCCTCACCGCGGGGCTTCTCGAGCAACGTGACTATGCGTCGGGCACGTCGAGCCGCTCCTCGAAGATGTTCCATGGCGGTCTCCGCTATCTGGAGCGCCTCGAGTTCGGCCTGGTCCGGGAGGCTCTGCGCGAGCGCAACCTGATGCTGAACAGGCTCTGCCCTCATCTCGTCAAGCCGACCTCGTTCATCTACCCGCTGGAGCACCGGATCTGGGAGCGTCTCTACGTCGGGGCCGGCGTGCTGATCTACGACATCCTGGCCCGTCTCGCCCGCGACCCACTCCCCTGGCACCGGCATCTCGCCTCACGCAGGCTCCGTGAGTTGTCCCCGGCTCTCGACGCCATCGGGGGGGTCCGCTACTGGGACGCGGTGGTCGATGACGCCCGTCACACCGTGACCGTGGCACGCACCGCCGCGGCTCACGGCGCGCTCCTGGCCAACAGCACGCGGGTCACCGGATTCGGGATGGATGGCGGCCGCATCAGCACGGTGCGAGCAATCGATCTGGAGTCGGGCCGGGAACTGGTCGTCCCGACCAAGGCGGTGATCAACGCCACCGGCGTGTGGACCGACGACATCGAAGAGTTGACCGGCGAGCATCGCATCGACGTCCAAGCCTCGAAGGGGATACACCTGGTCGTGCCTCGGGACCGCATCGACTCCCAGAGCGGCATCATCCTCCGCACCGAGGCGAGTGTCCTCTTCGTGATCCCCTGGGGCGATCACTGGATAGTCGGCACCACGGACACCCCGTGGACACTGGGTCGGGCACATCCGGCTGCAAGTCGATCCGACATCGAGTATCTCCTCAAATGGGTCAACACCGCACTGAGACGGCCCATCGGCCACGAAGACGTCGTCGGCGTCTACGCCGGGCTGCGCCCACTGCTCAAGGGAGAGTCCGAGGAGACCTCCAAGCTGAGCCGGGAGCACGCCGTGGTGGATCGGGGTAACGGTCTCGTCACCGTGGCCGGAGGCAAGTACACGACCTACCGGGTCATGGCCCGGGACGCATTGGACGCCGTGATCCCCTACATGGGACGCGATGTCCCCGCCTCGCCCACGGAGTCGATCCCACTGCTCGGCGCCGCCCCACCTGAGGACGACCGGCTCCACTCCCGCTACGGGACCCTGACAGAAGAGATCGGTTCGCTCATCGCCGGCGACTCCCGGCTGGGGGCACGCGTCGTCGAGGACGCCCCCTATCTGCTCGCCGAGATCGCCTACGCCACCGGTCACGAGGGAGCCCTCCACCTCGATGACGTGCTGACCCGTCGCACCCGGCTCTCCATCGAGACCAGAGACCGGGGCCTCGAGGCGGCACCGGGTGTGGCCGCGATCATGGCCGGCCTGTTGGGCTGGGACAGAAGCGTCGTCGAGCGGGAGATCGAGCACTACACCGCTCGCGTCAACGCCGAAATCGACTCCCAGACCCAGCCCGACGACCGCACCGCGGACGCAGCCCGTCTGGGAGCACCCGACGTGCGCACCGGTGTCAGCGAGTAGCTAGGGGTTGACCTCCCCGTCACCGGGAAGAGCCTCCGGGTCGAAATTGCTCCTGACATTCCACAGCGTCCAACCCGAGTCGAGATCCTCGGCGGCCTGGATCGAGGTGCGGATCTGCTCATCCGTCCACCAGAACGCCTGGAGCCAGGGGCGAAGCTGGGCGTCGGGCCCTATGCGCGCCCTGGCGTCGGCAATCGCCCCGGCCGTCACCTGGTACGGATGATCGTTGGGGTCGTCGAATCCCAGCCATCCACTCGAGTAGTGGCTCGGATAGACCATCGGGCTGAGCACGTCGACCTGAGCCGACACCTCCTCCGGTCTCTGACCGAGGCCCTGATCGTCAGGTGAGGAGACGACTATGGCGAAGACCGCGGCCGACACCCCGCATCCCATGGGGTTGAGAAACCTTCTCGCCTCGGCGAGAAA
>JBAVPF010000238.1:0-2556 GCA_049692815.1 Acidimicrobiia bacterium | reverse complement strand
GTCGAGGCCCACCATGCGGTCGATGACCATGTTCTGGAACCGATGCACCGGCTCCTCGAAGCGATAGCACATGCGGCCTCCCTGGTACTCGGGCGTGGAGAGGCCGAGTTGGACGTCCTCGACGATTGCCACGTCCTCCAGGTTGACGTGGTCCCAGAACTCGAGCAGCCCGGCCAGAGCCGCCGTGACCCCCTCGCCCTCCATCGACGACGGGTGGGTGAGGATGTAGCAGCGCTCCAGTGTGCGGTCGTGTGACACGGGCTCCATCAGCATCAGGAAGCAATGGTTGGGGAGGACGCTCAGGGCGGCGGTTGGGAAGAGAAGCATGAAGCGCCCGGCTGCGAGGTCGGTGCCACGCACACCCGGGTCGGGCGGCAGGGCGAGCCAGGCGGGGCTGTCGCCGCTGATCGGAGTAGTCGTCATCCCGGTGTACATGCCCCGCCCCTGATAGCGGTAGTGATCCTGGATCCGGGACACCTTGGCCAGCTCGGGGTGGACCCAGGGCAGGTGGTAGTACTCCATGAAGTTCTCCGCCACCAGCTTCCAGTTGGCTCTGATGTCGTAGTCCTTGCGCGCCTGGACCTCCCAGGTCTCGAGGGAGTACCCGTCGAGCCGGTCGGAAAGGTCACCAAGCCATTCCTCCAAGGGCATGACGTCCGGATCGAGTGAGACGACGATCAGGGGGCCCCAGGTCTCGGCGCGAACCGGGAACAACGGGTAGTCGTCTTTGTCGAAGGCCCTCACGTTTGTCATGTCGAACGCCGCCCGCATGTCCTCGGGGATGTCCGATCCCTCGAAGAGGGGCGTGCCGATGCAGTTCCCGTCGAGGTCGTAGGCCCAGGCGTGATACGGGCATCGGAATCTCCCGGCCTTGAGCATGCCGTCCTCTCGCACCAGCCTGGACCCGCGATGACGGCACACGTTCAGGAAGGCCCTGACCATGCCGTCGGCGTTCATGGTCACCACGACGGAGCGGCCCGACAACGACCGGACGACGGTCTGACCTGGCACCGCGACCTCGGATCGGGTTGCGATAGGCACCCACCCCCGACCGAACAGCATCTCTTGCTCCTCGGTGAAGAACCGGGCAGATCGGTAGGCATCGGGGAGGAGGGTGGCGGCGTACTCGACGGGGAGCCTGGTCTCCTTGAATGTCGTCTCGCTGCGATAGTCCACGGCCTGACCTCCAATCGTCCTGACACGCTACGCGATCGGCCGATGTCGATAGGCTGGGCGCATGGGATGGAAGGCCCTACGGTCGGAATGGCTGGCGCGTCGCTCCGGCAGACGTCAGGTCGAGAGTGACCTGGCGCGCTCTGCTCGCGACGTCGTGGGCCCCACCGGGTGGATGTGGTCCAAGGGTTGGGATGCCATGGCGGAGAACGCCAGTGCGTACGTCGGGTCATTCGACCGGAAGGTTCCCCCGAGCATCTTCGTCTCCCAACGGGACCATCTTCGCCACAACATCCCCATCCCCCTGGCGGAGCGCATGTTGGAGCAACATCGGGTGTCGGGTGACGGGACGCCGCTTCCCGAAGCGGAAGGGCACTGATAGGCTGTAGTCAAGTCAATACAGCGCCAATTTGATCGACCAGCTTGCGGGCGCTCTAGAAATCCGGCTAAAGCGGCAACAGCCGCTCGGTCAACACGACTCGAGCGGTTTCTTGTCCCCCGGATGGTGTCTGGTCGCCGGTCGATCGGGAAAGCCCGGGTGAACCATGAGCAACAAACTCGCCCAACTCCTCGCTGACAGAGGCCGTCTGGTTGCGGACGGTGGCATGGGAACATCTCTGTTCGAGCTGGGTCTCCAGGCAGGCTCGACTCCAGAGGTGTGGAACGTGGATCACGCCGATTTGGTGGCCAAGGTCCACGCCGGATTCACCGAAGCCGGCTCCGACATCATCCTGACCAACACGTTCGGGGGCACCCGGGCCCGTCTCGATCTCGACGGTGCCGGCGACAGGGTGACCGAGCTCAACACCGCCGGTGTGGAGGTAGCCCGCAGAGCCGCACTCCAGGCTCCACGTGACGTAGTTGTTGCCGGGTCGGTCGGCCCGACCGGCCAGCTCTTCGAGCCTCTCGGGGAGCTGACCCACGAGAGGGCGGTCGAGATGTTCACCGAGCAGGTGACCGCGCTGGCAGCCGCGGGAGCCGACGTCATCTGGATCGAGACCCTTTCGTCGATCGAAGAGCTGGAGGCCGCGGTGGAGGCGGCGGAGACTACGGGCCTGCCGATCGTCTCCACGATGAGCTTCGACACCCACGGCAGGACGATGATGGGCGTTCCCCCATCGTCACTCTCTCAATGGTGGGCCGGTCACGGCGGAGGAGCGGTGGCCATCGGCGCCAACTGCGGAGTAGGCCCCGGTGATGTCGTCGTCGCAGTCAGCGAGATGAGCGCGGATCACGACGGGGTGCTGGTGGCCAAGGCGAACTGCGGAGTGCCCCAGATGATCGATGGGACGCTCTGGTACCCGACTTCGTCGGAGGACATGACCGCATACGCACAGCTAGCCCTGGATGCCGGGGCCCGTATCGTTGGAGCCTGTTGTGGAT
>JBAVPF010000237.1:0-14834 GCA_049692815.1 Acidimicrobiia bacterium | reverse complement strand
ACCACGAACAGGGTGGGGGCGGTCAGCTCGGCGACGCGATCCGAATACTCGGTGGCCACCAGCATCCCGGCGATCAGCGCCGGAGGAGGCGGTGAGGCCATCGCGCCGATCTGTGAGTACAGAAACGCCTTTGCCAGGTCCTCGCCGGCGAGCTGTTCTCCGACCGCCGGATGAGACCCGAGCGGAAGCTGGCTGGGCGGCGGGCTGGATGCGATGAGCTCTCCGTAGTCGGCCAGCTGCTGGCGCACCTCCGGGGTGAATAGGCCGCCCACGGTGTCGGCCAACACCAGGCTCAATACCCGTTCCGGATGGTCGAGGGCGAAGCCGACGGCTGCCCAACCGCCCATCGATTGGGCCACCTGGTGTGCCATGTCGATCTCCAGGTGGTCGAGGATCGCCGCCAGATCGGCTGCCGAGCTCACCGGACCAGGATTTCCGGTGAGATTGGTGGATCGGCCAAAGCCACGTTGGTCCCAGGTCACCACCCGGAACTCGGTGGCCAGGGCCGGTACCTGCTGGTACCAGATGGCGTGATTGCCTCCCATCCCGTGGCTCAGCACCACCGCATCGCCATCGGCGCCCCAGGATTCGAAGTAGATCTGCTCGCCGTCCGACTCGACGAACCCACGCGGGCCGGGGGGAATCGACGGAACGGTCATGCCGGCAGCGTAACCCGGCCGGTTTCGGCGACTCCCACGGGAGCCGAACCCGGTTGCAGGACTGCTCCAGTACCCACTCAACTCGGGCACATGCACGGTCGAAGGCCGCCCAGGAGGGCGACCCTGACACGGTTTCGTGAACTTCGACGATTTCGCAGGCCATGGCCCTCTATTCGGGCTGAACCGGGATCAGATCTCCTGTTCGACGGCCTTGATCGACGAAAGGGGACCGGAGATGATCCTCGTCACCGTCAGTGACGACCCCAGGGTTGCCTCCATGCGAAAACCAAGCCCCGGCTCGACGTGGGCGGCATCCATGAATTCGTATGAGTCCAATTCGAACGACTTGCACTGATACCACTCTCCGTCCGGGAGCAGCACGGCCTTGACCTTCCCGGTGTCGATCGGCAGGCTCATATGACGGTCTCCTTCTCTATGCGACCTCTCGCAGGGTATGGCATGGCCGGGTGGTAGCACGCACGGGTCGGGCATGTTTCAGCCCGGGTGAGCCTTCAGGAGAGCCGATCAGGAGCAGGAACGTGGGTGGATGCCGTGCGGGGCTCGATGCCATCCCTCCGGCAACCGCACCGACCCGTCCTCCTCGATTGTCATGTGGTTGGCACAACCACCGATGCTGTCACGATGCCCTTCTCAGAACTGAAAGCGCCTACCGGGTTGACGCCACGGTCCGCTTGACCACCCAGCGATGCTTTCCGATCAGTCGATCACGGGTGAATCCAAGTTGTTCGTACGTCGACAGCGCCCCGTTGTAGAGAAAGCCTGCGGATACGGCATCTGCGGGCTCGGGGTAGCCTTCGACCACTCCGCCGCCCATGTATGCGATCAGATCGAGAGCGCCGGCGAGCCCTGCCTGGAACACCCCCTGACGACGGTGGCCTTTGGCCACGTAGCAGCAGCCGATCCGCCAATCTGGCGGGTTTCCCGCAGACTTGTCGTAGGCGGCCCGGCTCTTGATCCTCGGCAGTTCTTCCGGCGATCCGAACTGACACCAGCCGACACAGTCGTCGTCTTCGAACACGAGAGCGGCGTGGGCGGTCCCGGACATGACCCGCCCCATCTTGCGTTTGCGATTCAGGGCGGCGGAGTTCTTCTCGGCTCCCTCCTCGTGGAACGCCATGCACCAACATCCGCTCGGCCATCCGCCGCTATTGGCAGCCAGATCGGCGAACGCCTCCCAGGTCGAGTCATCCAGCGCCCTGATCGTGAAGTCAGACATTTGGTCGCCCCGCCGGGAGCAGGGTCGCGTCGCCCTCGACCGTCCAGAACGGGTTGTGCGCCACCTCCCACGGGTGACCGTCGGGGTCGATGAACACGCCGGAGTATCCGCCCCAGAACGTCTCCGCCGGCTCCCGTGCGATCGTGGCCCCGGCGAAGCGAGCCTCCTCGATGACGGTGTCGACTCCGGCCTGATCGCTGGTGTTGTAGGCGAGGGTGACCCCACCCCAGCCGCCCGGGTCTTCGACACCACTGTCCTCGGCCAGCTTCTGCCGGTCCCATAGACCCACGACCATTCCCCCGGCCTGGAAGAAGACGACGTCGTCGTCCGGTGCCGGGCTCTCCTCCCATCCCAGGTTGCGATAGAAGATCCGTGACAACTCGAGGTCACCTACGCCGAGTGTGATGAGACTGATTCGCTGCTCCATGCCCGCGAACCTATCGGCCGGCGATGACAGGTTCACCTGTGGAAAAGAATTCTCCGATTGGCCGCACAAGGGGGTTGATTCTGGGCTGGACCGAACGTATGTTCGATTACATGGAGATGGGGAGAGCCACCACCGACCAGTTGGAACAGCGTCTCGCTGCGGCCGAAGAGGTCGTCTCACAGGCCCGTGCTGTCCAGCTCGAAGTCCTCGAAGAGCTCGACCGCAGACAGGTGGCCACGGCCGACGGCTCGAGGTCGCTCTCCGAATGGCTGGCTGCCCGGCTCGACCTGGCCGCGACCACCGCCAGAAGCCTGGTCAGGACGATGCGACGCACCGCCGACCATCCCGAGCTACGTCAGGGTCTCGCATCCTCTGTGTCGTTTGACCGGGTGGAGGCCCTGTCCAAGCTTCGGCATCGTGACTCTGATGATCTGCTTCTCTGGGCCGACGTCGCTGGTGTCCACCGGGAGGCCGCCAAACAGGCTCGTATCACTGCCGAGGCTGAGACCAGGTCGGCCGACGACCGTTTTTTTGTCATGCAGCCGTCTTTGGATGAGACGTGGTGGAGGCTCTGGGGTGGTCTCGATGGTCTCTCCGGCTCTCTGGTGGACAAGGTGTTGTCCGAGGCGGCTGACGCTCTGTCCGACGATATCGAAGGTGATGCCGGATGGAGACGGGCGACTGCTCTCGTGGAGTCTCTCGTCTCCGATGATCCGCCACCGGCTCAGGTGACGGTCATCGTCGACGCCAAGGAGGCGACGCCGACCGGTGGCGAGGCGGGTGTCATCCTCGACTCCGGGTCTCGGGTGGGTCAACAGGCACTGCAGGCGATCCTCTGTGATTCGACTGTTGAGGTGACCGCCAGGACCGAGGATGGCCGGTTCATGGACTATGGCCGCAGACAGCGGACTGCGCCTCCGGCATTGAAACGGGCGTTGCTTGCCGAAGCTGGATTCACTTGTGCTGCCGATGGGTGTATTAGTCGTCGGCGGCTTCAGGTCCACCATCTCACCCTCTGGTCAGAAGGTGGACACACCGACCAGGGAGAACTGGTCGTTCTCTGCTGGTTCCACCACCACGTGGTGGTTCATGAACGAGGTTTCGAGATCGTCCTCCATCCCGACCACCGCCGGGTCCGATTCCGCCGACCCGACGGCCGGGGCCCGCCCCGACCTAGATAGGGGTGGCCTTCCCCACACTCCGAACCGACCCCGGTCAAACCCTCCGCTGTCTAACCGCCTCGAACAAGACAACCGCAGCCGCCACCGACGCATTGAGAGAATCGACGCCACGATCGGTCTGCGGTATCACCACCAGCTCCCGGGCAATCGCCGCCGCCTGCTCGGACAAACCCGCGTCCTCTGCGCCTATCACGAGCGCCACCGGTCCCTGCAGGTCGGCATCCCACAATGACACGTCGCCATCCGGAGAAGCCGCCACCACTCCGATCCCGTGATCCTCGAGCCAGGGGATCATCTCCTCCCAGGAAGAGACCGCAAGGGGAAGGGTGAACAACGCCCCCGTCGAAGACCGCACCACGTTGGGGTTGAAAGGGTCGACGGTGCCACCCACCGTCATCAGCGCATCGGCGCCGGCCGCAGCCGCGGTTCGCATCATCGCCCCCAGATTCCCCGGCTTCTCGATGTCCTCAACGACCAGCAACAGGGGATCGGCAGGCAATTCGATCCGATTCAGGCCGGTCTCGAAGTGGTGGAACATGCCGATGATCCCCTCGGATCGCTTCCGGTAAGAGGCCTTGTCCAGCACGGAGGGCTCGACCCTCACCACCTCGCCGAGGGTTTCGACGTCACCCTCGCCGACATAGGTGACGAGCGGGGTCAGCCCGGACGCCAAGGCCCGGGCGTAGAGACGGGGGCCCTCCACCAGGAAGAGCCCGGTTCGGTCACGTTCCACCCGATCCCGCAGCCGGACCAGTGCCTTGATCCGCTCGTTTCCCGAAGAGGTGATGTCGTACGACACCGGGGCAGTATCGCAGCGAGGTCACTTATCCTTCGCTGGTGGATCTGGTCAAGCTCGGCACTTTCTCGACTCTCACCGAAGCCAACCTGGTCAAGGCCCGTCTGGAGAGTGAG
Organism: Acidimicrobiia bacterium; assembly: GCA_049692815.1. Classification (GTDB taxonomy): domain Bacteria; phylum Actinomycetota; class Acidimicrobiia; order Spongiisociales; family ZC4RG35; genus JANQRA01. The sequence continues at coordinate 10,418 of JBAVPF010000237.1, read as the reverse complement.
GGGATCGATGCGCTGGTGCAATCGGATGATCTCGGCTCGATGATGGAGTCGATGATCACGATCCGCGGTGTCCGGGTGCTGGTAAGGGAGGAAGACAAAGCGCCCGCGATGGAGCTTTTGGGAAGGATGCTTCCCGCTAGCTCCAACGATTCCTGAAGACGACGTCCCGCGTCCTCTTCTTTGGCCGGTCCAGGCTCCCGGATCGCCGGTCCGGTGCGGGATGACCCACGGTGACCACACCTATCGGCGTGAAGTGATCCGGGATATCCAGCACAGAGGCGAGGTCGGGAAGTGAGTGCACCCCGAGGAATCCCGCCGCCAGCCCCTCGTCGACAGTCTTCAGGAGGACCGCCATGAGCGAGGCCCCGGCGTCCACCCACCAGTAGGGGACTGGCCATTCGGTGGTCGATCCGTCCTCGCGGAGCTTGTCTGGCTCGGAGTACCTGTCGCGATAGACCTTCTCGCTGACCGCAATCACTATGTGTGCCGGCGCCCGTGAAATCCACGGGTCGAACCCGGCGTCGACGTACTCGTCCTCGTGGGCGACGGCGGCGATCCTGGCCCGGAGCTCCTCGTCGGTGACGACGACCACCCCGATCGCCTGGCTGTTACCGGCCGACGGTGCCCGGAGGGCGGATGCGGCGATTCTCTCCAATACCGCGTCGTCGACGGGCTCGGAGGTGTAATTGCGAACCATGCGACGACGCGCCAGCACATCGGTGAAATCCATAAGGTGATTCTTGTCCCCTGGGGATGGCATCGTTGGAACCCCTATCGACAAATGGGAGTTGACGTATATGGTGACCGATGTGGTTTTGACACCGGAGACGGGCCACTTGGTGGCGGAGTGACCCGCTCCAACGGCGATCGGGACCTCAAGGTCGTGTGGACTCGGGGCAAGGGCTGCGCCGAGCTCGCCGAGGCGCTCGGAGGGCGGCCGGCCGAGCGTGTCCAAGGCGATGTCGCCCAGGGATGCATCGAAGAGCGGGCCGACCTGTTGGTTTCCAAGAAGCTCCCTTCGGGCTTCGATCTGGTCAACGTGGCGGTCCCGATCCAGTTCGAACCGGAGAACGTAATGAAGATCGTCGCCACCATCGCCGGTGGGCCCCATTCGTCACTGGTTGCTCAGACGGCGGCGTCTCTGGCGGCGAGCCTCGGCGTGGGAGCCGAGATGGTGTCGGCCGCCGGCTCCGATGACGGGCTGGCCGCCGCAGCGGAGATCCTCGACCAGGTCGGCGCTTCCCACCCATCCTTGAAGCGCCGCGTGGTGCGGGTCAACGAGATCTCGGACCTCGTTGACGATCTGGAGGAGGGGACCTTGGTGGTGATGGGTGCACCCGGCGGATCGTGGCTGAGCAGGTCGCGCACCGGTCCTGGTGCCCGGTTGAGAAGAGTTGCCCAGACGGGCAGTGTGATCGTCCGCACCGCCCCCGACCGCGTGTTCAGGTTCATGGGCGAGCCTGTCTACGTCGCACCCCTCCGGCACGCCGACGACACCTTGCGAATACACACGCAGCGAACACTGGCGGTGGCCAACGAGGGCCGGCTCATCGGGCTCGTCCGTCGCGAGGGTCTCATGAAGGCGGGAACAGACCCGGTGGCGTCGGTCATGGAAGAGGCCCAGTCGGTGCGCGTCCACGAGACACTGGTCCAGGCACGTGAGTTGGAGCCCACCTTCGGGCGTGACCCGATCCCGGTGACCGACGACGAGGAATATCTCGTCGGCGGTTTGTCATTGCCGACGGCCTGACTTCGACAAGAATCTGGGCGGACATGTCGGCTAGAACCGTCTTCAGAGCTGTCATTTGGGGTTTGATCGGCTTTCTCCTGTTCGTCCACGTCGTGGGGGGATGGATCTACTCCGGGCGGATCATCGACGAAGGTTTCACGCCGGACCCGAGCCCGATCGTGACCCCCAGTGGCCCATATGAGCTGGAGAACGTGACCTACTCCACGGACCTGGGGGACATGGACGCCTTCTACCTCCCCGCTTCGGGGACGACCTGGGTCATCCACATACACGGTCTCAACAACACGCCGGCCGAGCCGGAGGTCCTCTTCCAACCTCTCCAGGAAGCGGGGTATCCCCAGCTGTCGATCGCCTATCGAAACGACGATGGTCAGCCCGCGGACCCGTCCGGTTACTTCCAGTACGGGGCCACCGAGTGGCAGGACGTCCTGGGGGCGGTTGAGTACGCCAAGGCCAACGGGGCAACGGACATCGTGTTCATGGGCTACTCCACGGGCGCCTCCCACGCCCTCTCGTTCGCCTATCGGCACAACTTCGACGAGATCGCCGGGATCATCATCGACTCGGGGAACATCGACATGGGTGCCACGGTCGACTACCGGGGAAGTCTCGAGAAGTTACCCATCATCGGCGTGAGTGTGCCGAGGACGATGACCTGGGTGGCGAAATTCTTCGCCTCGCTTCGCATCAACGTCAATTGGAAGTCGATCGACTACATCGACTCGGCCAGCCGGTCGCTGCGTGTCCCCCTGCTGGCGATCCACGGGACCGATGACGAGTCGATACCCATCGACCAGAGCATCGCGCTGGCGGATGCGCAGCCGGATCTAGTGGAGTTGTACACCGTGGAGGGAGCCGGTCACGTCGACTCGTTCAACACCGATTTCGACGGCTACGTCAGCCGCGTCCTGGCGTTTCTCTCCGAAGTGTCCTGAGACGACGTTCTCCGGTCACTGATCGGTCTCGTCGTGGGCGGGTGAGACCGTGAGCTCGATTTCCCTCACTCTTCTCCCGTCCATCCTTCGAACCGTCATCCCGTATCCGGTCCGTGTGATGGTGTCGCCCCGTCGGGGGATCTTCCCGAGGGTCGCCATCAGATAGCCACCGACCGTCTCATACTCCCCGTCCTCGACCACGGCTCCCACCTCTGCGAGACGCTCGATGCGGGTCTGGCCGGCCACGAGGAACCTGTCACGGCCGGCGGGGCGGATCTCCATGGTCTCGCGGATGTCGTGCTCGTCACGTATCTCGCCGACGATCTCCTCTGCGATGTCCTCCAGGGTGACCAGACCGGCCACGGAGCCGTGCTCGTCGATCGCCAGCGCCATGTGGACGCCTTGCGATCTCATCATCTCCATCACCGGGGCGATGAGCGCGGTCTCCGGCACCACCGGGAGGCGTCGGATCAAGCCGGGGTCTATCGGTCGTCGTGCCGCGGTGGAGTCGATGGCGAACAGATCCTTGGCGTGGACGAAGCCGCGAATGTCGTCGAGGCCTTCGCCGTAGACCGGAACACGAGAGTGGCCGGTCGCCACCATCGTCTGTTCGAACGCCTCAGGCGTTTCGTTGGCGGGAAGGGCGACCAGATCGGGTCGGGGGACCATGACTTCGGCGACGATCGTGTTCTGGAACCCGAGCGCCGCCGTCAGCAGACGCGAGGAGTTGGGGTCGATCACCTCGCCGGCGCCGATCATCTTCACCAGTGAGGCGATGTCCTCGGCGGAGTGGGTGGATTCGACCCTGTGTCGCGTCTTCACCCCGAACAGGCGCAGGACCCCGCCGGCCAGCCATGAGAGCGACACGATGACGGGCCTGAGCACCGTCACGTAGGCCCGGAACGGCGCCGAGACGAGGAGAGCCGTCTTCTCGGGCGCGGCGATCGTGGCGTTCTTGGGCGCCATCTCGCCAACGACGTTGTGCACGAAGGAGACGATCAGCAGGGCGACCGCCAGCGAGAGTGTGGTCACCGCGCCCTCGGGGAGCCCGAGACGCTGGAACATGCCGTGAAAAGCGCCTTCGAGACTCTCCTCGATGACATAGCCGAGGCCGAGGGACATCGCCGCCACACCGAGCTGGGCCCCGGCGAATGTGACGGGCAGCTCGTTCATCGAAGCCAGGGCCCATCGTGCGAAGCGGTTGCCGGCGAGAGCCCGGTCTTCCAGGACGGGCCGTCGTGATGCGGTGAAGGCGAACTCGACAGCCACGAAGAAGCCATTGGCCATCACCAGCAGGACGGCGACCACCAAGGCTCCGACGCTCACAGGTCCTCCGGACTCGATAGCAGGCGAGCGCTCGCCACCCTGAACCCGTCCACGCTCTCGACCCGGAACGTCCACCCGTCGACGGTCACCGTCTCCCCAACCACGGGGAGATGGCCCAATTCGGCCGTGATGAGCCCGCCCAGCGTCTCGTATCGCCCCTCCGGCCAGGCGAACCCGATCGCCGTCTCCAACTCGTGACGATGGAGCAGTCCCGAGAGCGAATCGGGCCTGACCTCCGGCTCGTCCCGGTCGTGCTCGTCCTTTATCTCCCCGACCAGCTCCTCCAGGAGGTCCTCCGAGGTGACGATGCCTGCCGTGCCCCCGTACTCATCGGTGACGATCGCCAGGCCCGAGCCCCTGGTCCTCAGCTCGAACAGGACCGTGTCGAGCGGCTGGCTCTCGGGGATCACCAGGGCGGGACGCATGTGGTCGGTGATCTTCTCGGTGTCCCTCGCCTCCGCCCGCACCCTGAGGCTGTCCTTGACGTGGGCGACGCCGAGGACGTCGTCGAGATCGGACCCATAGACGGGGAAGCGGCTGTGCCCGGACTTGATGGCCGCTCGTTGCAGGTCACGCACCGTCGCCGTGGCGGGCAGACCCACGACCTGCACTCGGGGGATCATGGCGTCGGCGGTCAGGTTGGCGGTGAAGGCAAGGGAGCGGGTGAGAAGCGCCAGCTCCTCGGTCGACAGCATCCCGCCCTCACCGGAGGCACGGATTATCAGCTCCAGCTCCTCGAGGGACCTGACACCGGCCAGCTCTTCTCGCGGTTCGATGCCGAGGAGGCGCACGGTGCGGTTGGCCGCGGCATTGAGCACGGAGATGATCGGGGAGAGGACGTTGTTCACCACCAGCATGGGCAACCCGACCCGCACGGCGGTCGGATAGGGGAAGCTGATCGCGATGTTCTTGGGCACCAACTCGCCGAGGACGAGGAGCAGGGCCGTGGAGATCGCCAGGGCCGCACCGACGGTGATGGGACCGGTGGCCGACTCCGACACCCCTATCCACCCGAGCACCGGCTCGATCACGGGGGCCAGGGCGCGCTCGGCTATCAAACCGAGAACCAGCGATGAGACCGTGATGCCCAGTTGCGCCCCGGAGAGATGGAAGGAGAGGCGGGAGAGGCCACCCAGGATCCGTCGTGCCCTGCGATCTCCCTCCTGCACGCGGCGGGCGACCCGGGATCGCTCCACGGTGACCAGGGAGAACTCACCGGCCACGAAGAACGCGTTGACCACGATCAGGAACACGACGAGTGCCAGCCCGGCGGTCGTACTAATTGGGGGTGACCTCGACTCTCACGAGAGGACAACAGGTTACCGGCATCGAAATCTGTCCCAGGCCCCGTCTACGTTGTCTCACAGGAGGTCGACGTGCTGATCGATTGCGAACAATGTGCGATGCGGGACACCAGTGCTTGCGACGACTGCGTGGTCACCTGTCTGCTGGGCGGTGGCCCGGTCGACTTGAGTGAGTCGCAGGTCGAGGCCGTGACCCTTCTGGCCGAGGAGGGGTTGGTGCCCCGACTTCGGCTGGTGCCGGCCGAGAGACGGGTGTCCTGAGCGCCCGCAATTACGCTGCTCCACGTGGTCAAGGTCTATGCCATAGTGCTCGTGGTGGGCGTTCTCGGCCTGATCGTCCTGATCGTGGGTGATGCACTTGCCGAGAACCTCGATCGACCCGGGCTGAGCCCCTCCAACCGTCTGGGAAAGCGAGCGGTGCCGGTTGTGGCCGCCGGCCTGGGGTTCGGGATGGGTGGCATGTCGGCCGAGTTCGCTCCGGTCGAGATCTCATGGCCGTTTGCGCTCCTCATCGCGCTCGTGGCTGCCATCGGCGCTGTCGTCTGGGCCCGCTATGCCCGGGGGCGGGCCGGAGCGGCATGATCTTCATCTCTGATGTGCACGACTCCCCAGCCGCCCTGAAGCGTCTGGTCGGTTTCGGTGAGGAGATCGTCATCCTCGGCGATCTCGTGAATCTGACCGACTACCGGACGGGTGAGGGCGCCGTGGCCGATGTTCTGGGCCCCGAGTTCGCCGAACGGGCATCCCAGGCCCGTGCCAGAGGCGACTATGCGGCGATGAGGTCGCTGTGGGGGGAGCATGCCAGGACTTCGGGCCAGGATCTCAGAAAGGAGATCGGCCAGGTTCTATCCGCTCAATACGGTCAGGCGCGCCAGGCTCTCGAAGGCGGGCACGGTCTTGCCATCCACGGGAACGTCGACCGCCCCGAAGCGCTGCTCGCATCGCTCCCCGAAGGGTTTCGCTACGTACATGGCGAGGTTGTCGAGCGAGAGGGTCTCCGGCTCGGGTTCGTCGGCGGAGGGGTTCCCACGCCGCTTCAGGCCGATGGTGAGGTATCGGACGAGGAGATGCGGTCGATCCTGGCCCGTCTCGGGCCCGTCGACATCCTGTGCACGCATGTGCCGCCGGCGCTGTCACCGCTGCGACGTGACGTGATCACCGGGCGTGAGGAGCGGGGCTCGGACCCAATTCTCGAGTATCTGGGTGAGAGTCAGCCCAGCTATCACGTGTTCGGCGACGTGCACCAGCCTCAAGCCTCGATGTGGAGGGTGGGTGGCACCAGATGTCTGAATGCCGGCTACTTCCGCGCTACCGGCAGGTTCCTGCGTCTCGCCGACGGCTTGGTCCGTGTCGGGTCCATGGGGGGATGACGGTGGTCGGAAACATGGGGCGAGCGCGACGGGCGTAGTGGTCGGCTGGTCGGCAACCCACCGGCTGCCACTAGATTCAGCGCTCAAATGACCGAAGGAACATTCTCACAACTCGAGATCGACGCCCCGCCGGAGGTCCTCTATGACGTGGCAGCCGACGTCGCCTCGTACCCGGAATGGGCGAGTGGCGTCAAGGAGGTAGAGGTCCTCGGCCTCGACGACCAGGGGCGGGTCGACCGCGCCAGGTTCGTTCTGGAGGGATTCGTCAAGGAGATCGAGTACGTGCTCAAGTACACCCACGACCGGCCCAAGGTCCTCAGCTGGGTGGCGGAGGAGAGCAGCGATCTCAAGATGCTCGAAGGCTCCTATCAATTCAGCCCCACCGACAACGGTTCTACCGAGGTCGTGTACGCGCTCACCGTCGACACCAAGTTCACGATCCCCGGCTTCATCAAGAGACAGGCCGAGAAGCAGATCGTGAACACGGCGCTTCGCGGGCTGCGAAGGCGGGTAGGCAAGGGCGACTGACTTGAGGATCGTCCTCGTCACCGGCAAGGGGGGAGTGGGGAAGACGACCGTCGCCGCGGCCACGGCCCTGGCCGCCGCGGACGCCGGGCATCGCACACTCGTCACTTCCACCGACCCGGCCCACTCGCTCGCCGATGCCCTGACGGTCCCGCTCGAGAACGAGCCGACGATGGTCGCCCCCCGGCTCCACGGGCAACAGATCGACACCCAACGTCAGTTGGATCGTCACTGGGGATCGATCCGGGACCAGCTGATGGATGTTCTCGACTGGGGCGGAGCCGCCGGGATCGAGGCAGAGGAGTTTCTCGTCTTCCCCGGCATGGACGAGTTGTTCGCGCTGCTCGAGGTGAACCGTCACGCCAGGTCGGGTCAATATGACGTCCTGGTGGTCGACTGCGCCCCCACGGCGGAGACCCTTCGGCTCCTGTCACTTCCCGAAGTCCTGTCCTGGTACTTCGAGAAGGTGCTGCCCACGGAGCGGCGGCTGATGAGGGCGGCGCGTCCCCTTCTGAACCGTTTGACAAACCTGCCCATCCCCGAGGACGAGGTCTTCTCGGCCGCGCAGTCCGTCTTCGAGTCGATCGACGACGTCAAGGAACTGATGTCACAGCCGCAGATCACGTCGGCTCGGCTCGTGGTCAACCCGGAGAAGATGGTCATCGACGAGGCACGGCGCACCTACAGCTATCTGGGGCTGTTCGGGTATGGAGTCGACGGTGTCATTGTGAACCGGGTCCTGCCCGACATGGTGGAGGATCCCTACTTCGAGAGATGGAGGGCGATCCAGAAGGGCCACCTCGACGCCATCGACGACGCCTTCGCCGAAGTGCCCCGGTTGCGTCTCAGGCTCTTCGACGACGAGATGGTCGGTGTGGAGAGGCTCAGGTTCATGGCCGCCGAGCTCTACGGCGACCGTGACGTGGTGGACGACTTCGTGGCCGCCAGCCCGTTTCGGGTGGTCGAAGGTGACGAATCGCTCACCATGCAGCTCGACGTCCCCTTCTTCGACAAGTCGGAGCTGGAGGTCTACCGCCACGGGCACGAGCTGTACGTCAGCCTCGGCTCCTATCGCCGATCGTTCGTGTTGCCGGATGCACTGCTTCGTCGTGAGGTGACCCGTGCCCGGCTGGACGGCGGAACCCTTCACGTGACCTTCGCCAGGCCCGAGGGAAAGCCTTGAGAGAGCAGTCGCCGACGATGGCCGCGCTCGGCCGTGCCGGGCGGCGCGTCGCCTTTCATCTCATCCAGGCGGCCATCGAAGGGCTAAAGGCGGTGGAGGCGGTGATCGAAGAGATCGGTGGCATTGGCCACCAGGACGACCATCATGACGAATCCGGCGCCAGGCAGAGGATCGAAATCGAGTGACCAACCAGGAACCCACGAGAGTGAGACCGGACGAGATCCTTCCCCCAGAGGGGCGCAGCCTCCAGGGCAGACAGCTGGTGACCGACGCCGTTTTCATGCTGCCCAACATCGTCAAGCTGGTGGGCCGTCTCCTCAGGGACCCGAGGGTGCCGAGACGGGCAAAGATCACACTGGGCCTGGCGGCGGCCTACGTGGCGAGCCCCATCGACTTGATACCCGAGGTGATACCGGTCATCGGCTGGGCGGATGACGTCGTGATCCTGATGTTCGCCATCGACGCTCTCATCGACCGGGCCGGAACCGAGATCGTCGAGGAGCATTGGGATGGGCCGGGTGACCTTCTCGGCCTGGTCCGTGATGTGGTGGCGCTCGCTCGGTCCGTCGTCCCCAAGCGCCTCGGTCAGATGATCGATCGACTCAGCGGCTGAGGCCGACCGCGGCCACTCTCTCCCGTCCTACCATTCGCCCATGGCATTCCCAGACGGTCTGGCCGATTTCCGGTCCGACACAGTGACGCGTCCAACGGCCGCGATGATCGAGGCCATGGCATCAGCTCCCGTGGGGGACGACGTCTACCACGACGATCCGACGGTCAACCTCCTCGAGGAGGAGTCGGCTTCGGCAGTGGGCAAGGAGGCGGCCGTCTATGTGCCCACCGGGACCATGGGCAATCAGTTGTCGATCATGTTCCACACCAACCCCGGTGAGGAGGTCCTGGCCAATGCGGCCTCCCATCTGCGCTCCATCGAGGCCGGTGCGGCACAGGCGCTCTCCGGCGTGGCGTTTCGGACAGTCGATCGTGAGGGGGGCCAGATCCTTCCCGAGGACGTAGACGACGCGATGGAGGTGGCGGGCTTCTTCCCCCGCATCGGACTCATGACATGGGAGAACACCCACAATCTCTCCGGGGGGAGGGTGATCCCATACGACCTGATGAAGACGACTTCGGCCCGGGCGAGGGAGCACGGCCTGGCCATCCATCTCGACGGCGCCCGCATCTGGAACGCGGTGGCCGCAACAGGCATCGACGGGCCCTCTTGGGGTGAGCTCACCGACACCATCCAGTTCTGTTTCTCCAAGGGCTTGGGCGCCCCCATCGGCTCCATCGTCTGCGGATCGCGGGACGTCATCGACGAGATCCGCTATCTGAGAGAGCGTATGGGCGGCGGCATGCGTCAGGTTGGGGTCATAGCCGCCGCGGCACGTGTGGGCCTCGCCGATAGGGGGCGACTGGTCGAGGATCATCAATTGGCTCAGAAGCTGGCCGTTGGGATGGCGGACAGGTTCCCCGGCTCGATCGACCCCGGCGACGTGGAGACCAACCTGGTTCGCATCGACTTCGCCGCGATCGGCCTTCCTTGGGAGGAGGTCCGGGACCGTCTCACCGGGGCGGCGATCAAGGTCAACCCTCCCATCCGTGGCGGGTGGCGTGTCTGCACCCATCGCGATGTCGACGAATCCGACGTCGAGCGTCTCTTTGCCACGTTGACGTAACCAGTGTCACACCCTCCTGGTCGTATCGGTCGATGAGCATCGCTGTCCTTTTCCCCGGTCAGGGGAGCCAATTCGTCGGGATGGGGGCCGGGCTGTTCGAATCGCGACCCGAGCTCCTGGGCGATGTGGCGGATGACGTCCTCGGGTGGTCGCTGAGCGAGCTCTGTCTCGACGGGCCCGAAGAGAAGCTCACCCGCACCGAGTTCGCCCAGCCGGCGCTGTTCGCCGTCTCCTACGCCCTCTGGGTCGAGCTTCGATCGCGGGTCGACTTCGTCGTGGCCGGTGCCGCCGGCCACTCGCTGGGCGAGTTCACCGCCTTGGCCGCGGCCGGATCTCTGTCCTACAC
>JBAVPF010000236.1:0-6310 GCA_049692815.1 Acidimicrobiia bacterium | reverse complement strand
CTGGTGCACCGAGTGCCGCAAGGAGCATGGGGCGCTGGTCTCCACTGCAGACGCCTTCGCAGGCGACGGGGTGACTCTCGTCCAGGTCTCCTATCAGGAGAGCCCACCCGACTCCATTGCCTATTTGGACGTCGCCGGCCGCTCCGACGCCGCTCTCTACCTGGCCGACCCGGGGAGCCGGACCGCCATCGCTTACGGCGTCTTCGGGATCCCGGAGACCTTCTTCATCGACGAGGAAGGCGTAGTCGTGGGCAAGGTGATAGGTGAGTCGGACGCCTACACCCTGGGTGCCACGATCGACGCGATCCAACGTGGGGAGTCGCCCGGCCAATCGGTGACGGGGAGCACCCAGCAGAGCCCGGATGGCTGACGCCGGGCGGCGCGGCCGCGGATAGGCTTGGTGCCGTGATCCGGGTCGGCTCCATCGTCTTTCGCGTCGACGACATCCGGCGACAGACGGAGTTCTGGAAAGCAGCCCTCGGCTATGAGATCCGGCCGGGCGGCGGCGACGACTTCGTCGTGCTGACACCAACGGACGGCGCAGGTCCCAACATCTCGCTCGACCGGGTCCGATCGGAGGTGCAACTACCCCCGAGAATCCACCTCGACCTCTATGCGGAGAACCAGGAGGCCGAGGTGCAGCGTCTGATCGGTCTGGGCGCCACGGAAGTCCATTGGGACAAGAGACCGCCGGATGCCGACTATGTGGTCCTGGCCGATCCGGAGGGGAACCGCTTCTGCGTCGTCGACAAGGGCGAGCCGGGAGGGATCACGGCTGGATGACCGTCGCGGTCACCTCCGGGAAGGTCACCGAATCAAGCGCCGCCGGGCCGGTCCCGAGGAGGTAGACGTCGAAGAACCCGAGGAGGTAGTTGTCCACGATGTTGATGACCCTTCCCGACGGGATGTCGCCTCGCAGACCGAACTGGGTGGCGAAGTGGGATAGCAGCGGGGCGACGGTGAAGTCGTTGCTGGAGGTCCCGGCGACGCCGAGCAGATAGGTAACGCCTGCCCCGCGCGCCGCGATGCCCCTGAGAAGCGCATCGTTGTCGGTGTCGATCCACTCCTCTGACCTCATGTACAGCGCCGGGCGGGTCATGGTGATCTGCAGGTCGGCCTCGGTGAGCGGCTCGACCCACGGGTCGAGACCGAGGACAGCGTCACATCGCTCGTCCTCCAGACACGTCTTGATGGCAGCGCCACCACCCAGGCCATGGCCGTATATCCCGATCCGGTTGAGGTCGGCGCCACCGACGATGGCACCGAAAGGGCCCGACTCACCGCGGTCGAGTGCGTCGAGGATCATCACGAGGTCGTCGGCGAATGTGCCCAGCAGGTCGGTGGCGGCCTGCATGTAGGCGTCGTCGCCTACCTCGGTCCGGTCGGGGAGAGCATTCTGGTCTTCGCGCACGACCTCCGTCCCGTTGAGGACGGTGGCCGCCGCACCGTAGGTGTGGTCGGCCGCGATGACGATGTAGCCGTTCGAGACCAGATGCTCGACCTGGTCGAGGGTGATCGTGCGGACTCCTTGCCATCCGTGACTGAAGATGATCACGGGATACGTTCCCGGTGCCAAGGGGGGCCCGGTCGTGGCGTGTGAAAGTGTGTACCGGGTGTGACCCAGGAACCACGACGGGAGCCCGAGGTTCTCGGAGATGGCCGGGTCGACGACGTCCCAATGCTGGTTCCAGACGACGCGCTCATCCTTGCTGCCGGTCGCCGCCGGGTACCAGACCTGAACGGACAGCTCACGGGGCCCACCGGCGGTGTCGCCGTACAGCTCGACCCTGGTCCGATCGATCATGCCGACCTCGATGGTGCCGATGGCCTCCGGCCCGGACGGTGCGGGGAGACGGGGCACCGGGAGCACCAGCGGCAGGGCCACGGCGACCAGCAGCCCGAGTGTGCCGAGGATCCCCCGGATGATCCTGCGTGACCAGTCGATATGACGGTCGAGGAAGAAGACGTCTCCAACCGCCAGCCCGAAGCCCACCACATAGAGCGGGATGAGCTGCCAGCGGTAACCCTCCAGCTGGAGCTGGGCGATGAGGGCCACCGTCGTGACCCCGGCGACGATCCCGCGGCGGGGCCTGACACCGAACACCACGGGCCAGCCGATGGCGAAGGCCGCGATGAAGGCCAGGGTCAGCTCGAATCGTCTCAAAGTCAGCCGAGGTTAAGGACAGGCCTGGACCTAGGTGAGCCGGGCCCGGTCAGAAGGCCTTTCGCTGGATACGAGTCCCCTGGTGGAAGGCGAGTTTCCATGCTCCGTCCGACCTGATCCACACCGAGCTCCTCCGGGCCTCCTGCCCCGATTCTCCGACCGTGCGGTAGGTGACCAGAGCCGTGTCGGCGGCGAGCTGGCGGACCGAGAACTCACGGATCACGACCTTGGCGCCCTTCTCGCCTTTCAGCATGTCCATCAGGAGTCTCTTGTTGTAGACCTTCCCCGTGCTGCCGAACTCGACGAAGTCGTCGTGGAGCAACTCCCGTACACGCACCGGGTTGGCCCTGACGTCCGGGTCCAGCAACTCCATCTCCCTGGTCCTGAGCACGTGGAACCACGGGTGTTGCCGGGTCTGGTGTCGTGGTATGCCGGTCATGAGCGCGGCGTCAGCCTAGAAGGCCGCTCAGGCAGACAGAGCGATCAGCTCATCCAGCGATGCCCGGATGTCCTCTTCGGAACGGATGCCGCCCCATGAGTCGACGACGGTCTTGTCACCCGCGATCAGGACCGTGACCGGCTGATAGGAGACTCCGTATTTCTCGAAGATGTCGATGTCCTCGTCCAGGCCCCACTGGATCTGACGGGACACGAAGAGCTGGTCGGCCCGCTCCTTGGTCAACTCGAAGGTCGAATGCCATGCCGCGGCGACGAAGTCGACCCGGTCCGAGTATTCAGCCGCCAGGCTGTCGACGACAGGCAACTCCTGTCTGCACGTGGGTCACCACTCCGCCCAGAACACCAGATAGACGGGTTTGGCGCCCTCCGACAGGGTGTAGGAACCGCCATCCCCCAGCTCGAGGGTGAAGTCCGGGGCGACGGGGCGTCCCGAGGTCGTCTCGGTTGCCGGAGCTTGCGTGGTGGTGGTCTGGTCGGCGACCGTCCCGGCCGACTGCAGCCCCGTTGTGGAAGGCTCCTCGGCGGTCACGGCCGTCCCCGCTCCCCCGGAAGAGGCACACGCGGCCACGAGGAACGCCAGCACCGACACCAGGGCGATCACACGTCGCATTCATCGACGACGGTAGGCAGCTACTTGTATAGGCAAGGTAAATCCCGCTTGTCACGGAGAAGGCGCCAACCTTTGTACAATCGCCAACCCGTGCCTGACGACACGCTGTACTTCGCATACGGATCGCTGCTGGACCCAGACCGAATCTCCAAGGTCGCACCCGGCTCCAGATTCCTCTTCACGGCCCATTTCCCCGAGACCAGGATGGGATTCGTGCCTTCCGAGGACTCGGAGGCGGTGCCAACTCTCGTCAAGGAGAGTGGGCACACCGTGTGGGGTGGGGTGTTCGAGATCCCACCCGGCGACCTCGACTCGCTGGTCGCCGCCGAGGAGGCCGAGGGACGTAAGCCCGGTTTCGACGTCAAGGCGGTCGACCGCGAAGGCAACAAGTACGACTGTCTCACCTTCGTGTCGCCCGTCGAGCCGAACGGTGAGCACCGGCCGTCCCCCGAGTACCTGGCATCGATGGTCAACGGTGCCAAGCACTGGAGCCTGCCCGCGGGATGGGTCATGGGTCTCGAGGATCTGTCCGAGGACTCCCTGTTCTCCTAACGGAGTCGTGCAAGCAGACCTGCCTGGTCTCTCGGACTGCACACCAGACACCGCCCCGGGAGCCGCCCCGAATGCGTCGTGCAACCAGACCTGCATGGCGTGTCTGACTGCACAACAGACGCAGTCGAGCCGTCAGTCCTTGGCCGGGAAGAGCTTGTAGAGCCCCCAGGCCAGTATCGCCCCGATCAGCGGCGCGTAGATGTAGACCCAGAGACCGGAGCCGATCGAGTCTCCGACGAGGGCAGGGCCGAACGACCGGGCCGGGTTGACCGAGGTCCCCGAGAAGGGAATGCCGACGAGATGGAGTCCGACCAGTGTCAGGGCTATCGCTGCCGGAGCATGATTCCCCCCTCTTGCCGTGACGGCGAGGATCACCCACACGAAGACGGTGGTGAGCAGGATCTCGGTCACGATGGCCGTGGTCAGGTCGTGATACGTGGTGGCAGTGGCGGCCACGGTCGCCCGGTCTCCCGCCACACCCAAGATGATCAGGGAGCCAACGGTTGCACCTGCGAATTGGGCGACCCAGTACCCGATGGCATCACCGAGACCCAGACGACCATCGAGCAGGGCACCGAGCGTCACCGCCGGGTTGAAATGGGCCCCGGTGACGTGCCCGACGGCCCAAATGGCAGCCAGGAGGGCCAAACCGAAGCCAAAGGCGATGACGATGATGTTGGCGGCTTGCCAGGAGCCGTCCACAAAGGCTCCGCCCACGGCCAGGATGCCCATCGATCCCAGCCCGACCAGAATCACCGTTCCCAGAAGCTCTCCGAGGTATTTGTTGATGACCAACTTGCCTTCTCCTCCATTCGGGTCGATGTCTCAGACCCGCTGACTACGACGAACGTTTCCGATATCAGGCTATTTCTTCGCCGGCCCGGCGGCAGGTTTGTTGGCCGATCATTCTGCCAACATCCACCACATGCTGGCTGCGCTCAACTTCGGTGTCGTGGTGCTGTCCATCGCGGCGGGAGGGCTCACCGCCTCGTTGGTGGGTCTGGTAGTTGGGTCCCTGCTCAGCATGTCGGGTGTCGAGAACGGGCCCGGGATGGGTCTCGTGGTCGGGATCGTGGCCGGGCTCTTCGTCGCCGGCTGGGTGGCCGGCGCCAGGTCTGTCCACTCCCACCGGTTCCACGGAATGATCTCGGGGCTCCTCCTCTCCTTTCTCATCGTGATCGTCGCCCGTCTCGGGGGGAGCGTCGCCCCGACGTCGTCCGTCATCTGGCTGGCGATCCTCTCAATCGCCATCTCCGGTCTGGCCGGATGGTTGGCCGGCCGGCGCCGGGCGAAGGCGGGGAGGCCGTGAAGACCCCGACAACGTAGAATTCCGATTGCGAGCCCGTCGGACGGCCGCTGCAGGCAGCGTGAGGCTGCATGCAGAGGAAAGTCCGGACACCACAGGGCAGGGTGCTGGATAACTTCCAGGCGGGGCGACCCGACGGAAAGTGCAGCAGAGAGCAGACCGCCGATGACGCCCGATCTCACGATCGGGTCGCACAGG
This sequence comes from Acidimicrobiia bacterium, assembly GCA_049692815.1. Classification (GTDB taxonomy): domain Bacteria; phylum Actinomycetota; class Acidimicrobiia; order Spongiisociales; family ZC4RG35; genus JANQRA01. The sequence goes on along the minus strand of JBAVPF010000236.1, from coordinate 1,021 downwards.
CAAGGGTGAAACGGTGGTGTAAGAGACCACCAGCGTCGTCGGTGACGACGACGGCTGGCAAACCCCACCCGGTGCAAGGCCAAGCAGGGGCCCCGGTTGCCCGCCGAACGGTCCCGGGTAGGCCGCACGAGCACACCGGTGACGGTGTGCCCAGATGGATGGCCGTCGCCTGCCGGAATCGGCAGGTACAGAATCCGGCTTACAGACGGGCTCGCTACGTCAAACCCCCTTTAACCAGGGGGTTTGACCATTCGTAAGGGTTCTATAGCCGTCTGGGCTCAACGACGAGTTCCGACCTCTGGATGGCCAACCCGAATGGAGCCTGGCGTCGGTCGACATGGACGGCGGACATGTTCGAGGGTGAATCGTCTCTCTGTGAGACAATGCCGCGGATTTCCATCTGAGGTTGGCGAGTGACAACGGCGGAAGCGGCAGATCAGGCGGTTCTGAGTCGACTATCCCGACTCGATCGATTCCTGCCCGTGTGGATCGGCCTGGCAATGGCTCTGGGGCTGATCTTGGGGGCCGTGATCCCTGAGCTGAACGACTGGCTGGACACGGTCGAGATCGGAAGCGTGTCACTGCCGATTGCGATTGGTCTACTGGCGATGATGTATCCAGTGCTGGCCAAGGTCCGTTACTCACAGATCGGGGAGATAGCTACGGACCGTCGACTGATGGTGAGTTCCCTGATCCTGAACTGGTTGGTCGGTCCGCTCCTGATGTTCATCCTGGCTTGGTTGATGCTGCCCGACCTACCGGAGTATCGGACCGGGATCATCATCATCGGGCTTGCCCGCTGTATAGCCATGGTTCTCATCTGGAACGATCTCGCCTGCGGAGATCGTGAGGCGGCGGCAGTCCTGGTTGCGATCAACTCGGTCTTCCAGATTGTCGCCTACTCGTTGCTCGGATACTTGTACCTCGAGCTGCTACCGGAATGGCTGGGACTCGATACGGCGAGTCTCGATGTGTCGATGTGGGACATCGCCCGCATTGTCCTGGTGTTCCTGGGCATCCC
>JBAVPF010000235.1:0-8322 GCA_049692815.1 Acidimicrobiia bacterium | reverse complement strand
CTGCTGTTTCGGGCCGAGGAGATGTCATGACAAGTCGCCGCTCTCACACCGGGGACCTTGTTCGCCACCATGGCCGACCCGATCCCGGCACCATCTATCACGATCCCCCAGCGACACTCACCGGATGAGACCTTCAGGGCCACGGTGTGAGCGAAGTCCGGATAGTCGACCGACTCGTGGGAATCGGTGCCGCAGTCGGTCACTTCCCATCCCGCCTCTTTCAGCTTGAAGGCGATCCTCTCCTTCAGGGGAAAACCTCCATGGTCGGCGCCGATCGCGATCCGATCGCCGGCCGGCTCCGCCGCGGCCGGAGCGCCGGCTTCGTGGCTCGGCCCACTCTCGGGGACCTCTCCGATCCCGGTGACACCATCGAGGATGCGCTCCACGAGTGCCCGGACCTCCTCCTCGGACGGGAGACCTCGCTGCTGTGAGGGTGTCATCGGGGGCGCATCCTAGGAAGGCCGGCAGCGCCTTTGACGACCGTCGTATGATGCCGTTCGTGGCCAGTCGCGACTCAGCCTTCCTCTGGGAAACCGAGGTCCTCCGAACCGCCAGGCGCACCCAGGGAGAGGCGCCCGCGGGGGACATGGTCTTCGACGACGGCGATTGGCTGACTCTGAGGGAGGCGAGCGACGCAACCGGCGTCCCCACGTCGACGTTGAGGAAGTGGGCCCGCCACGAGAACATCCCCAGCTTCGTGGAGAAGACGCCCCAGGGTCATCTCCGCATGGTCTCCATGACGGGCATCGAGAAATGGGCAGACGAGATCGGAAGGCACATCGAGTCGCCACGACGGGAGACCAGTCGCGAGACGAGTCATGCCGCCGGCGAGATCGACTTGACCGCCGAGGAGGCGGATGTGGCGCCGCCAGAGGTGCCCGAAGGCTCGATGCTGGTGCCGCTCGACGCCTGGAACCGCATGCTCAACCAGCTGGGGAACCTCCACGAGGCGGGCCAACAGCTGGCGGAGGCGCGGGAGCGCGCCGCCAAGGCGGAGACGGAGGCGCTGTTCCTGAGAGAGCGTGTCCGAGAGCTGCGTCAAGAGATGGAGCAGCGGAACGACCGGGACGACGAGCCGGCAACCCAGCAGGAGCCACCGGCACCTTCCACCACATCTCTCCTCAGGAAGATCTACGCCGACTGGCGACGGGGCCGGCGCCGGGCCTAAGCGCTGGGAGCGTCCGTCAGGTGGTAGGTGACGTCCTGTGAGACGTTCATGTCCATGCCGAACGCGACCAACTCATTCGTCGTGTCGTCGGGCATGTTGATGTCCATCACCAGATGCGTCGTGCTGGCGTACTCAGCGTTCCGGGCGAGGCCGGCCTCGTAGTCGAACCAGGTCTTGAGATGTCCCACCGTCTCGTCCACGCTGAAAGCGAACTTGATCTGGGAGACGATCTCGTCGAGCTGCGCCAGCTCTTCCTCGGAGGCGTCCTCGGGCACGAACGCTGTCATGAAACCGGCGAGAAGCTCACCCAGATCGAAGGAGATCGGCGAGGTCGTCGTGATGGTGTCGATGACGAAGACGTCATGACCGTCGACGGTGTCCGTGCTCACGACCTCGCTCTCGATCTTGGTCGTTATCGGGTCGGAGCCGGGCATGGTCGGGGTCTCCACGGTCTCCGACCAGGTGTCGCCCACCGTCACCTCGTCTTCGGTGAAGGGCGGGCCCACGAACTGGCCGGTCGCCCCGGTCGAGCCGAGCTGGCCGAGCATGTCCAGACCGCCCATGCCGAAGAGGTCGTCCTCCAGCCCGGACTGGTCCGGGATGACGTTTCCCTGCTCATCGACGATCACAGTCACGTCGACGGGCTCCATGTTGGCGAAATCGGGGATGTCATCGGCTGCGACAGGCTCGCCGTCGACCGTGCCGGTGAACTGCAAATCACTGAAATCGCCGGTGATCGTCACCGCATAGGTCCCCGACTCGGGCCCGTCGGCCACGGAGTAGGTGAACACGGAGGTCCCGGTGACCGATATCGACATCTGACCAGGGACATCGCCCTCGCCGAGCGCCGACGCATCACCGGTCGTGGACAGGTCGATCGTCTGGTCGAGGCCGACCTCGAACGCGTATGACGTGCCCGACTCCAGCGAGTAGGCGAGTTGCATCGGCTCCGGAGCGGGCGTGCCGGTGGTGGTCGTGGCCTCGGCCCCGGTGGTTGACGTGCTGTCGCTCGTTCCCGCCGGGCTGCAGGCAGCAACCAGCATGGCGAGCACGACGAGAAGAGTGAATGTGCGGATCCGCATGATGTCCAGGTTATCGGCACCTCGGATTAGTTAGTTGAACGAGGCGTTACGGTTCCCACCCGTGAATCCGTGGACACCTCTCGTCGGAGCCACCCTCGGCTGGGGAGCGTCGGCGGTGCTCAACCGGGCCGCCCTCCTCCAGGGAGTGGACACGATGACCCTCGTGCTGTTGAGGATGGCTTTCGCCCTGACCACATTGGTCATCTACATCGCCGTCAGCGGCCGGCTCAAGTCGACGAGTGCCACTGCCTGGAAATACGGGCTCCTGCTGGGGACGCTGGGCATGGCGGTGCCGATGACACTCATGACCGCCTCGCTCAACGATCTCCCGGTCAGCGTGGGAGGGCTGTTGGTGGCCCTGGTCCCTCTCGCGACCATCGCCGCCGCCCACTTCGTGGTGCCCGGCGAGAGATTCCAGGTGCGTTCTCTCCCCGGCCTCCTGGTGGCGCTGACAGGCTCCGGCGTGCTGGTGGGGATCGGTGGCGGGTCGGTGGACGGAATCGGCAACCTGTGGCGTGGAGTCGCCCTGATGCTGTGCGGGATCGTCGCCGCCGGTGTGGGTGGCGCCATGAGCAGACGTCTCGCCCTCCGGGTCCCCGGACGCGAGCTGGTGCTGCCCCAGTTCACCGTCAACACGGTCGTGCTGGCCATCGTGGTGCCGATCGGCTTCGGCCTGCACGTGGAGAGCGTCCACGGCATCAGTTGGCTCCTGGTGGCCGGTGTCGGGGTGGTCGGGACCACCGTGGCCTTTGCCTCGTTCCTGGTGGGAGCAGGGATGAACCCCGCCTCGCGGCTCGCCCTCACGGGGTATGCGGTGCCGGTGGTGGCCGTGGCACTCGCTGTCACATTCCTTGGCGAGCACCTGACCATCTCCATCGCGACCGGCGCCGTGTTGATAGTCGCCGGGGTCATCCTCGCCGAACGCGCCACCAGTCACATCCCGGAGCCCGGTGTGGCCACAGCCCGCTGACCCGAACCCGGGGTTCGTCACGCCGCATATGGCCACAATCCGCTCAAGTTCACCGAAATGCCCCGGTACCCTGCCGCCGCAATGACCCACATCCTCGTCGCCGTCGCCTGGCCCTATGCATCCGGCCCATTGCACCTGGGACATCTGGGTGGCGCCTACCTGCCACCCGACATCTTCGCCCGCTATCACCGTCTGGTGGGCAACCAGGTGCTCATGGTGTCCGGATCCGACGCCAATGGAACGCCGATAACGGTCAAGGCCGACGAGCTGGGGGTCAGCCCCCGAGACGTGGTCAACAGGTACCACCCGGAGATCGTGGGCTACTGGGAGAGCCTGGGCATCTCCTTCGACCTGTTCACCACCACCATGACGGAGAACCACCACCAGGTGACACAGGACTTCTTCCTCAGGCTGCTCGAGAACGGCTACATGACGAAGGGCAGCTCGGAGCAGTTCTACGACCCCGAGGCCGAGCGATTCCTCCCCGACCGCTACGTGGAGGGAGAGTGCCCTCATTGTGGCTACCCGGAGGCCAGAGGCGACCAATGCGACAACTGCGGCCGCACCCTCGACCCGGTCGATCTGATCAACCCGCGATCCAGGCTGAGCGGAGCGACACCGGTGCGTCGGGAGACCGAGCACTACTTCCTCGACCTCCCCGCATTCAAGGATCGGCTGACCGAGTGGCTGGAGTCGAAGACGACCTGGCGCAAGCACGTCCGCAACTGGGCGTTGGGGATGGTGGAAGACATGCCGGTCAGGGCAATGACCCGCGACATCGACTGGGGAGTCGACGTGCCCGTCGACGATCTGGGGCCCGGCAAGAAGATCTACGTCTGGTTCGACGCCGTCATCGGCTATCTGTCCGCGGCCATCGAATGGGCGTCCTACACCGACGACCCGGATGCCTGGGAGCGATGGTGGAAGGACCCCGACGCCGAGTCCTACTACTTCGTGGGCAAGGACAACATCCCGTTCCATGCCGTGATCTGGCCGGCGATGCTGATGGGCCACGGCGATCTCAACCTGCCTACCGACGTGCCGGCCAACCAGTACATCACCTTCAAGGGCGCCAAGGCCTCGAAGTCGAAGGGAGTGGGCCGGTCGATCGGCTGGTACGTGCAGCGTCTGCAACCGGACGCACTTCGCTTCGCCATCGCCTCCGTGTTCCCTGAGCAGGACGACACCGATCTGTCCGATGCAGAGATCATCCGCAGGGTGAACGAAGAGCTGGTGGCCACCTGGGGCAACCTGGTCAACCGGGTCCTCTCCATGAGCGCCCGCAACTTCGATGGAACGGTGCCCCAGCCCTCCGAGCTGTCCGACACCGACCGCGCCATGCTCGAACTGGGGCCGCGCACTCTGGATGCCGTGGCCTCACACATAGAGAGAGTCGAGCTCCGCGCCGGCCTGCGGGCGGCGATGGACGCCGCCGGCGAGGTCAACGCCTATCTGAACGCGACCGAGCCGTGGAAGGTCGTGAAAGACGACGCGGAGCGTGGCGGGACGATCCTCTGGGCGGCCATCCAGGCCATCGCGGCCATCAGGGTCGCTCTCTACCCCTATCTCCCCCATTCGACGTCCGCCATAGGCGAGATGCTCGGCATCGGCCCCGACATGGATGCGTGGACGGTGCCGGTCGTGCCGGGCGGAACCGGCCTGGGCGAGGTGAGGCCCGTCTTCACCAAGCTCGAGGAGGACGCTCTCGACGAGTGAAACCCCCGGACCCATACCGGGGTCCAACCGGGGTCATCCCCCATTCTCGAGGGGAGCACGTGTCGATAGGTTTCATCACATGAGTCGTCTGGCGCGAGCCATCATCGGAACGGCATTGGTCCTGTTGGGGATGCTGCTCCTCGTGCTCCCCGGGCCCGGGATCGTGACGATCGCAGCCGGCCTGGCCGTCCTCGCCACCGAGTTCGCCTGGGCGGGACGACTCCTGGACTGGTTCAAGACCAGGTTTCGCAGCTATCCATCCAGCGAACCGGATTCTGACGCTCCGGTCGTCGAGATGGATGCGACACCCGACTAGGAGGGCGGGTAGACCCCCATCCCCTTCGCCTTCTCGGTCTGCCAGAAGATGCCGGAGATCTCGTCGATGAGATCGACCAGCTTCTGGCCCTCCGCCGGGTCGGCCGACTTCTTGGCCTCGCCCGCCTGGTGGATGGCGCGCCAGAAGAGATCGTCGAGGTTGGGGAACTCGTTGCGATGGTCGGCGGTGAAGAAGTCCGCCCACAGGACCATCAGGTGATGCTTGACCAGCTCGGCCTGGTTCTCCTTGAGATGCAGCGCCCTGGCCCGGAACACCTCGTCGTCGGAGTCCTGATACTTCTGGGCGATCTTGAGCACTGACAGCGCCTCGATCTTGGCCTGCGCCGGGTCATAGACCCCGCAGTAGAGATCGCAGTGTGCGTGTGCGACGGTTACCTGTCGCATGGGTCTCCTTCTCTTGGATTCGTTGCTCCGACCATACTCCCGCCCACCAGATGTCTATGCGACGCTTCAGCATCGCCGGCCACTCGATGGCTCCGAGGATCATGCCCGGCGAGGAGGTGGTGGCGACCGACTCCCGACGACCCGCACCCGGCGACATCGTCGTGTTCGAGCATCCGGCTCGGGAAGGGTTCTGGTTGATCAAGCGGTTAGAGACAGAGGACGGCTGGGTCGTGTCGGACAACCCGGAGCACTCCGAGTCGGACTCCCGCACGCTGGGGAAGATCCCGGTGGATGGGATGCTCGCCGTGGTCGCCCGTCTCGACGAGACCACCTTCGTGGAGGCGTGTGACCTCCTGGCGGCCGAGGAGGAGGCACTGCAAGGGATCCTGGGGAGATGGGGAGCCCCCGACTTCTGGCACCGAAGCCCCGGTTTCCCAACGCTCGCCCTCCTCATCCTCGAACAGCAGGTCTCGCTCGAGTCCGGGGCCTCGATGTACCGACGGCTCGCCGGGCTCGTCGGCGATGTCACCCCTGAGTCGGTCGTGGCCGCCGGCGATGCGGCGCTGCGCTCGATCGGGGTGACCCGGCAGAAGGCGGGCTATCTGATCCGGCTCGCCGAGGACGTGACCAACGGCACGCTCGACCTCGATTGGCTGGAGTCGGCCCCTGTGAGCGAGGCCAGGGAGGCGCTCGTCTCGATTCGGGGCATCGGGCCATGGACCGCCGATGCCTACCTGCTCTCGGCCCTGCGACACCCCGACATGTGGCCGACCGGTGACCGCGCCCTGCAGGTCGGAATCGGAGAGACCCTGGGAATGGGGCGTGCACCCGACGAGACCGAGCTCGAGATGATCGCTGAGCCGTGGCGCCCGCTGCGAGCCGTCGCTGCCCGACTCATATGGCACGCGTATCTGTCCGAGAGGGGCCGGGTGGAGCCGCCCGACCCTACCCTTGTGCATGTCGGGGGAGCAGACGCGTAGAGTCGGAAACGTGCTCACCGAGTTCGTAGTCCGTATGGAGAACCGGCCGGGGATGCTGGCCTCTCTCACCGAGGCACTGGCGGGATTCGGGGTCAACATCGAAGCGCTGGCCGCCTACGGGCACGACGGAGAGGGCACGGTGCGTCTGATCACCAGCGACGCCTACACCACGCGCCGGGTTCTCGACGAGGCGGCTCTCCACCACGAGGAGAACACGGTGCTCACCGCGCAGCTCCCCCACCGGCCCGGTGAGTTGGCCCGGCTCACCCGGGAGATAGCCAACGTGGGCGTCAACATCGATGCGATCTACGTCCTGCGTGCCAACTCCGACGGAATGGAGCTGGCGTTGGCCGTCGACCAGCCGGAGACGGCACTCCCCCACCTCGACGTGACCGGAGGGCTGACTCCCACCTGATTCCGTGTATCTCGCGGCCCATTCGTAACATCGCCCCGATGCGGACCACGGTCGCCAGGCTGGTCACGCTCACGCTCCTGGTGAGTGCGTGCAGCGCGGCAGCAGCAGAGCCAACCACGACGAGCACGACGTCGGCACCCACCACCACCACCTCGACTTCGACAACGACAACGGTGGCGCCGACGACGACAACGTCCAAGAACAAGTCGCTGTTGAACGGGCTCCCCGTCTCCGACCCATCACTCCTCGATCGCCGCGTGCTCGCCATCAAGATCGACAACCATCCGGCGGCGACGCCACAGTCGGGGGTCGACAAGGCCGACATGGTCATCGAGCTGATGGTCGAAGGGATCACGAGGTGGATGACCTTCTGGCATGAGAGCGACTCGGACTACCTCGGCCCCAACCGATCCGGCCGGCCCACCGACGGCGAGATCCTCACCGCGTTCAACAACCCCACCTTCGTCATCTCGGGTGCACAGGCCTGGGTCCAGAACCTGCTCAGGAGCAAGGACATCAACCTGATCAAAGAGCTCTCGGAAGGGACCTTCCGGATCTCGAGCCGCCGAGCACCTCACAACCTCTATGTCGACACCAACGTTCTCCGCCAGACGGCAGACACCCGCGGCTACCCGGACGATCCACCCGACGGGCCGATATGGCAGTTCGGGCCGCTATCTCCCAAGGCGACGCCGGCGTCCACCGTCACCATCGACTTCCTGGGCAACATCGTCACCTGGACCTGGGACCCCGCAAAGGGGCTATGGCTGCGCTCCGCGTACGACGAGGAGTCGATGTACGTGAACGAAGACGGCACCGGCGACCGCATCGGTGTCCCCGTGCTCATCGCCCTCTACGTCGAGCAGTACACGATCGCCCCCGGTGCGGGCCAATCCGGCAAGCCATTGCCAGGAGAGCACACCATCGGGTCGGGAAAGGCGTACGTGTTCGCCGACGGCAAGGTGGTCGAAGGCACCTGGGAGCGTGACGACGAGACCAAGTGGTTCACACTCACCGACGCCGACGGCAACGTGATCAATGTGCCCCCGGGCAAGTCGTGGGTCTCCCTGGTTCCCAAGAGCCGCGGCCTCACGATCGATTGATGGCGGCGGACGCCTTGATGGGCAGCCGACTTCGCCTGACTGCCTCCTGGTCCGCAGGCGCGACGCGCACCGAGGATCACCCTCACTCTCCTCACCAGATCTGAGTCTGCCCAGGCGAACAGACGCCGGTCGGCTGCCGAGCTACCGCACTCGCCGGAAGTGAAGGAC
>JBAVPF010000234.1:0-4244 GCA_049692815.1 Acidimicrobiia bacterium | reverse complement strand
GCCCTGGACAGCGACTGTGGCTACATCGGGTCTCTGGGAAGCCGGAAGATGCAGGCGGACCGGGCCGACTGGCTGGCCTACCGGGGGGTCACCGACCTGACCAGGGTTCACGGCCCCGCCGGGCTGGACATAGGTGCGGAGACGCCGGGTGAGATCGCAGTTGCCATTGCGGCCGAGGCGATAGCCGGAGCCGCCGACTGACCATGGAGCCAGGTCAGACGTCCCGTTAGACTTGGGGAGTAGGTGTGATCGCCATGAGGAGATCCGATGACCGTCCACGATGAGACGACCGGCGAAGTGCTGCAATCGGTTTGGATGGTCAGTCACGACCATTTCGACCTCGACGAGGACTGCAGCCCGACCAAGCCCTGCCGCAACATGCGGGGCGTGACCTTCGACGGCTATGCCGAGGAAGGGGCCGACATCGGTGCCGCCTGGCGCGCCCAGCTCGCCCGGGACGGAAAGCTCACCTCGACGGAGGGAAGCATCCGCGACCTCGTCCTCGGCCAGGGCGACCAGCACTGATACCCATAGCGGCGTCACCACGGCGGGGTGTCCTTGACTGACCAACGAGCACCCAAGCGCCCATCAGGAGTGGCCGAGCTGACAGAGCTGCTGCGCGGTGGCGCCTATCTCGCCGACCGGGGCCTGGCCACGGCGGCGTACGTGGCCATGACCCTCGGCCGCCCTCTCCTGTTGGAGGGCGAGGTGGGGGTGGGCAAGACCGAGCTGGCCAAGACCCTGGCCCGGGTGTTCGACAAGGAGCTGATCCGGCTCCAGTGCTACGAGGGGATCGACACCAACCAGGCCCTCTACGAATGGGACTACGCCCGCCAGATGCTGCAGATCCGGGCCCTCTCCGAGTCGCAGCTCGCCGACGCCGACCAGGTGGACCAGCTGTTCGGGCCCAAGTTCCTGCTGGAGAGGCCCCTCCTCCGAGCGGTGCGGGCCGGGGACCGTGCCGTCCTTCTGATCGACGAGATCGACCGCGCTGACGACGAGTTCGAGGCGTTCCTCCTCGAGGTTCTCTCCGACTTCCAGATCACGATCCCCGAGATCGGCACCATCAGCGCCGAGGCGCCGCCGCTGGTCGTGCTCACCTCCAACCGGACACGTGAGCTGCACGACGCCCTGAAGCGGAGGTGTCTGTATCACTGGATGCCCTATCCCAGCCCGGAGCGGGAGGTCGAGATCGTCCTGGCCCGGGCCACCGGGGCGACGGAGACCATCGCCCGGAAGGTGGTGGCGGCGGTGAACCGTCTGCGCGAGCTGGATCTGGCCAAGCCCCCAGGCGTCGCCGAGACACTCGACTGGGTGGCCACTCTCGACGTCCTCGGTGAGACGGACCTCGACTCCGAGACGGTGAAGGACACTCTCGGCGCGGTGGTCAAGGAGAGAGACGATCTGGAGACCGTCCTCGATCATCTCGAGGAGCTCGTCGTCGATGCCTGACGACGCGGCCACGATCGACCAACTCCCGGAGGTCGCCCCGTTCGTGGACATGGTCGTCGACTTCTGCCGTGAGCTGAGAGTCGAAGGGCTACCCATCGGATCGGGTGAGCTGCTCACCTACTGCGAGGCCATGGCCGCGCTCGATCCGGGTGACCTTCTCGACCTGTACTGGGCGGGCAGGTCGACACTGCTGACCAAGAACGACCAGATTCCACCCTACGACCGCGTCTTCCGCCGCTTCTTCCTCGGCTACGACGACCGTCTCCCCGAGCAGGTTGGCGTTCTCCTGAAGCGCTCCGAGATCGAGAACGAGTCGGTCATAGAGATTCCGTCGACGGAGCCCGGGGCCAGGGGCGGTGACGAGGAGGAGGCAAAGCTCGGCCTGATGGCGTCCGACATCGAGATCTGGAGGAACAAGTCGTTCGCCTCCTGCACCGAAGAGGAGCTGGCTGCGCTGCGCAGGATCATGAACCGCATGCGGCTGATGCCTCCGCAACGGCGCAGCCGTCGCATGAGGTCTTCGTCGTCGACCGATCGTCCCGACCTGAGACGTACGGTGAGAGCCACGATGCGTCAGCACGGCGAGCCGTCGCAGCTGTTCTGGCGGAGCCGGAAGCCGAAGATGCGCCCCCTGGTCCTCATCCTCGACGTCTCGGGCTCGATGGCGGATTACTCGCGCAACCTCCTCCAGTTCGCCTACTCGGCCCGGAGGGCCAGCACCAGGGTGGAGGTGTTCTGTTTCGGGACGCGCCTCACCCGCATAACCCCCGCCCTGGAGCGCCGCCGACCCGACGATGCGCTCGACCGGGCGGCCAAGGCCGTCTTCGATTGGGAGGGAGGCACCAGGATCGGTCATGCCCTGCAGACGTTCGTACGGCAGTGGGGGCGACGCGGCATGAGCCGGGGAGCCATCGTGGTCATCTGCTCCGACGGTCTCGACCGGGGCGACCCGGCCGTGCTCGCCGACGCCATGGAGAAGCTCTCGATGCTGTGCCACAAGGTGGTGTGGGTGAACCCGCACGTGGGCGAGGACAGCAGATCCCTGCCCAACAGTCTGGGGATGATGGTGGCCGAGCCCTACATCGACCTGCTGCTCTCGGGTCGTGACCTGGCCGGTCTCGAAGAGCTGGCCGGCCGGTTGCCGGCGCTGCGATGAGGAGGAGGGCGGCCCTGTGAGATTCAGCGTCTCACTGGTCGCCGAGGGCGACCGCGAGGTCCAACTCGAGGAAGTCGTCGAGCTCGCCGACGCGGTGGCCGTGCACGAGGGCATCGCCAGCGGGATGGGGACCCATTCCTACGGCGCCCAGATCGTGGTGGAAGCCGACAACGGCGACGAGGCGGTGGAGCGGGCCATGGCCGTCTTCACGGCGGCTGTGGAGACAGCCGGGCTTCCCGTCTGGCCGGTGGTGAGCGTCGACAGCATCGCTGACGAGGAAGACACCGAATGGTTCGCCGAGATCCCGGAGGGCAGCGAAGCCTCACGCGGGGAATCGGGTTGATCCGGCTCGGGACCCTGGCCGGCTATGCCTTCGAGGGCCCGAGACTGCTCGCCGGTTACACCCCTCCCGAACGGGCTGTGGTCTACGCCATCCTCTACAAGCCCGACCCCGAGGACAAGCCGGAGCGATACGGCGTCCTCTATGTGGGGCATGCGGAGGATCTCTCCCGGGAGCATCTGCCTTTCCAGCACCGTGCGGCACCGTGCTGGCTGAAGAGAGTGGGCGGTGACCGCTTCAAGCTCCACATCTGCACCCTGGAGGCACCGGGGGCGCTGGCGTCTCATCGTGAGCAGATCATGCGCGAGTTGATCGCCATCTACAAGCCTGGCTGCAATCCGGAGCAGTACGAGCAGGCATGGAGCGAGCACTGGATCGGCGACTACGAGGCTCCGGGGACCACCGGGCCGCTCACCACGAAGCGGAACCTGTCCGAGCGCGACGGAACCTGATCCTTCGGTTGCTCTATCTCCATCTCCGGGGTGGTGGGGAAGGAGCCACCCCTAGATTCGTCGGCTTCGTCTCTCCAACGCGAGACGGAGGTGTTCGAGCGTGTGGTGGAAGCGGCACAGGAGCCGGCCCTCCTCGACCGACGTGCGGCCAAAGTCGGCCCAATGGGTCATGTGGTGAATGTCACAGTGGCGGGCCCTTCGTTCACAGCCGTCGGCGGTGCAATGGCGGTCCCTGGCGGTGATGGCTCGGCGTTGCGCCGGCGACCAGACCCTGGTCTTGCGTCCGGTGTCGAGAATCTCGCCCTGGGGCCCGAGCACGATGCGTGACACCGACGAGTCACAGGCGATCATCCGCAGCATCTCGACGTCGATCACGTCTCCGTCGACCGTCTCGTGGGTCCCTCCGGCGATCCCTTGCAGGGCGGGGAGGTCGGTCAAGAGCACGACCTGTGGCTTTTCTCCGCCGACGGTTGGGTGTGTCGGCGTGCTCCAGCCAGTCACGGGCCAGATCTTCAAGGGCGTCATGACGTCGTTGCCGTGGTGTCCTTGGATCATCGGGAATTGGCGGGGGCATCAACGCGTCCAGAGCGGTTTCGAGGGCCTCACCGGCGAGATGGGTGAGCCAACCGTCGACGCGACGCATCCCGTTCATGCATCTGGAGAGGGACAATCCCCGCCTCGACATTTGTGTCGCTGCGTCGAGATCGCCGGGCCCGTCGACCGATTGACACCAATACTCCAACGCTCTCCGTGTCGCCGCCACGGAAAGCGGTTCGATGATGTCGACGAGTCGCTCCTCGGCAGCGGGGAACTCGTCGGGGGCAGATTCGGCGAGGGTGAAGAC
>JBAVPF010000233.1:0-2457 GCA_049692815.1 Acidimicrobiia bacterium | reverse complement strand
GTCTCACGTCGTTCGCCCCACAGCCGCCCCACAAGCTCGGAATCTGGAGCCGTTTCCCCTGGTCACAGCGTTTTGGCCGCATCTTTCGCAACGAGGGGGTCAGGGGTTCAAATCCCCTCAGCTCCACCAAACACCCTGGTCAGAGCCGTTTCCGATAGCGTCCGGATCGCAGCTCCGGGCGGTTGACTGGAGTCTCGCGCTCCACAGACGGCCCACAACAATCGTGCTGTAACCCCCTCATTCTCTACGCGGTGCTATCTCACTCCGTCTAACATCACCAACCTCCGCGAGATGCCCTTGCGCCCCCCTGAGGCACCAATCGGAGCGAAGGGCGGGCACCTCACCGACGTTCAACAAGCTGTACTCTGTGGCGGATCTTGGACGCGCAGCCTCGGTCGCAGCCATCGGCCTTGAATCGAGCTTGCTGACGAACGTGAGGTTGACGGATCGGGCGCCGTCCTTGCCCACCACCCAATCCGAACGCGCCAAACTGATCGCATTGTGAAGACGATCGGTTTTCTCTCGTTCGGCCACTGGTCGGACTCACCTCACTCGCAAGTGCGCACCGCCTCGGATGCGCTTCTCCAGTCGATCGAGCTCGCCGTCGCCGCTGAGGAGCTCGGCGTAGATGGCGCATACTTCCGCGTTCACCATTTCGCCCAGCAGCTCGGTTCACCGTTTCCACTGCTGTCGGCTGTCGGCGCTCGAACCAACCGGATCGAGATCGGCACCGCCGTCATCGACATGCGTTATGAGAATCCGTTCTATATGGTCGAGGACGCCGGGGCGGCCGATCTCATCGCCGGTGGACGCCTCCAGTTGGGGATAAGCCGGGGGTCACCGGAACAGGTGATCGACGGATTTCGCCACTTCGGGTACGTGCCTGCTGAGGGCGAGACCGACGCCGATATGGCACGTAGACATACCGACGTGTTCCTGGAATTGCTCGAGGGGAAGGGGTTTGCCCAGCCTAACCCGCGACCGATGTTCCCCAATCCGCCCGGTCTGCTTCGGGTCGAGCCGCATTCAGAAGGCTTGCGCGATCGGATCTGGTGGGGCTCAGGTTCGAACGACACCTCGGTCTGGGCTGCTCAGAAAGGGATGAACATGCAGACGTCGACCCTGAAGTTCGACGAGAGCGGCGAGCCACTCCACCTCCAACAGCGAAAGCAGATCGAGGTCTATAGGGAAGCATGGATCGAAGCCGGCCACACTCGTGAGCCCCGGGTATCCGTCAGTAGGAGCATTTTCGCTCTCGTCGACGATCGTGACCGCGCCTACTTCGGAGTGGGCAGGCAGGAGACCGATCAGATCGGGTACATCGACGAGAATACTCGAGCCATCTTCGGGCGTTCCTACGCAGCCGAACCAGACACATTGATCGAGCAACTGGCTGAAGACGAGGCCATCGCAGCCGCCGACACGCTCCTGCTCACGGTGCCCAACCAGCTGGGTGTCGAATACAACGCTCACGCCTTGGAGAGCATCATGAAGCACGTCGCACCGGGACTCGGTTGGCTCTGACACCGGGGGCATCCTTGTGCCAGGCTCAGCCTCATCAAAGAAGCCGACTGCCTTCATTTCCAGACCCATGTCGGGCTCCACGATTACGCAGCGATAGCATGATAGCCGTGTTATCATGTTCCCGTGATCCGAAGCTTCGGTGATCAGGCGACTGAAGACCTCTTCGATGGTCGGAACTCCAAGGTTGCCCGCCAGAGGTTGCCTCGGTCTCTGTGGAAGGTGGCTGCGAGGAAGCTCGACGCACTCGATCAGGCCGAGATCATGGACGACCTGCGGGTGCCTCCCGGGAACCGCCTGGAGGCGCTTCGGGGAGATCGTCGCGGTCAGCACAGCATCCGGATCAATGACCAATATCGGATCTGTTTCCGATGGACGGACTCGGGTCCGGTCGACGTTGAAGTAGTCGACTATCACTGAGGTAAGACATGGTCCGTGTTCCAACCAATCGAACCCCTACCCATCCGGGGGAGATGTTGCTCGAAGAGTTCCTCGAACCGCTGGGGATAACTCAGCGGGAGTTGGCGGACGCGATCGGGGTGCCCTATCAGAGAGTCAATGAGATTGTCAACGGACGCCGTGGGATGACGCCGAGCACCGCCCTGAGGCTCTCGCGGTACTTCGGCACGTCGAGTGGCTTCTGGATGAACGGTCAGATGCGATGGGAGCTATACCACGCGCAGCAGGAGGAGGGCGATGAGGTTCGCCGGATTCGTCCCCATCCTCGGCGAAAGGCCGTGTCTTAGGTTGATCGCTGACGCTGGGGGAGTATCGGCAAGTCGAGTCTCAGGTCGTCTCACAAACACACGTCGTTTCTCGGTCTCTCTGTGTCTCACGTCGCTCGCCCCACAGCGGCCCCACAGAAGGATTGGGGCGCGCCGTTTCTCAAGGTCAGAGGGTCTTGACCGCATCGTTCGCAACGAGGGGGTCACGGGT
>JBAVPF010000232.1:0-2212 GCA_049692815.1 Acidimicrobiia bacterium | reverse complement strand
GCTAGTAGCCCCATCTGTGCACACGCATCACTTGCGGAGGAGACTGTCGAAGCGCCGGTTGGCGATGGTGGCGCCGATCACCGCCATCATCAGCAGGAAGGCGACATGACCGACCATCGACCAGTCGAGCACACCCAGGGTGAACCCACGGATCAGCTCGATCCCGTGGTAGAGCGGGCTGATCCGGGCGATTTGCTGCACCAGCGGTGGGTACAGATCGATCGGGAAGAAGGTCCCGGAGAAGAGGAAGAGTGTGAGCAACACGAGGTTGATCATGTCGAAGTCCTGCCATGACCGCATGTAGGTGGTCGCAGCCAGGCCGACCGAGCCGAAGGCGAGACCGATCAGGAACGCACCCGGAATGGCGAAGACAACCATCCAGGACTCGACCACGCCCATGAGCAGTATGACGATGACGAACGCGGTCGAGTAGAGGAACCCCCGGAACAACGCCCATCCGATCTCACCGATGGCCAGGTCGGAGGGCTGCATGGGCGTGGAGAGGATGCCCTCGTAGGTCTTGTCGTACTTGAGCTTGAAGAACACATTGAACGTGGTCTCCAGGACAGCACCGTTCATTGCCGAGGCCGCCAGGAGAGCGGGTGCGACGAAGGCGGTGTAGGACACCGGTTTGCCGCCCGGACCGGCAATGTCCCCGGCCAGCGCGCCGATGCCGATACCGATGGAGAACAGATAGAAGACGGGCTCGAAGAAGCCGCTGACGACGATCTTCCACAACCGCCGATAGACGTAGTAGTTGCGCTCCCAGATCCGCTGGGCGCGGAACGGGGTGATCCTCCCTACCGGGGTGATCCGCGAAGGCGCCTGAACGCTCATGGCCGGAGCCTGTTGTCGAGGAACCGGGTAGCCAGGATCGTGCCCAGGACCGCCATCACGGTCAGATAGGCGACATGCACCCATACCGGCGTGGCCGTGACGATGTCGGGCCCGCCTTCGGGAAGTGCGATCTTCCGCACCAGCTCCACACCGTGAAAGAGCGGCGTCGCGTAGGCGACGGGTTGGAGGAAGCCGGGGAGCTGGCTTATCGGGAAGAAGGTCCCGGAGAAGAGGAACAGGGGGATGATGGCGAAGCGGAAGAGCGACGACAGGGCCTGTTCGTCCTCGCGGGTGACGGTGTAGGCGATGATACAGCTGAGGAAGGCGAGGCCGGTGAGGACGCTGGGCGCCACCGACAGCAGCGCCGGGCCCAGCTCGAGTGCCCCAAAGAGCACACCGATCACCCCGAAGACGGTGAGGATGAATAGAAGCCTCAATGCGCCCCACATCAAACGCCCGTACACGATCTCTGCCGGGCTGACGGGTGTGGCGATGGTGGCAAAGAAGGTTTTGCGGTGGCGGATTCCTGCCATCACCGGCCAGGTCCCGTCTCCGGTGGCGGACTGCATGGCGGTGGCGGCCATCATCCCGGTGGCGACGAACGGCAGATAGGGCACACCGAGATCGCCTCCTCTGTTGACGATCTGGCCCAAGCCGGCTCCCATGGCGCCGAGATAGAGAAGCGGGGTGACGAAGCTGCTGATGACCGTTCCCCGCCAGGTGCGCCGATAGGCAACGGCCTCGGCTTCGGCCACGTGAAGAGACCGGGCGACGGTGGTCATCAGTCGATGAGTCTCCGCCCGGTGAGCCGGAGGAAGACGTCCTCGAGTGTGGAGCGGCGCACCAGCACCTGTTCGGGGTTGATGCCGCGCTGGTGCAGGCCGCGCTGGGTGTCATCGGCGTCGTCGGTGTAGAGGAGGATCCGGTCTGCCAGGACCTCGGTCCGGGCCGCCAGCCCTTCGAGCTGCAAGGCGATCTCGTCCTTGGCGGAGTCGCCGAACCGCAGCTCGACGACCTCCCGTGGGGCGTACTGGCGTATCAACTCGAGGGGTGAGCCCTCGGCGACGATCCTGCCGCCGTCCATGACGACGAGACGATCACAGAGTTGCTCGGCCTCGTCCATGTAGTGGGTGGTGATGATCAACGTGGCGCCCTGCTGTTTGAGCCGGTAGAGCCGATCCCACAGCAGATGCCGTGCCTGGGGATCGAGCCCGGTCGTGGGTTCGTCGAGGATGACCAGGTCGGGGTCGTTGATGAGGGCGCGGGCGATGGTGAGACGTCTCTTCATCCCGCCCGAGAGGGCCTCCACCCGGGAATCTCGCCGGTCAGACAGCTGGGCGAACTCGAGCAGCTCGGTGATCCTGGGCCGGATCTC